>JAYEJE010000001.1:0-3402 GCA_034660415.1 Methanobacteriota archaeon
GGAGGTATAATAGCAAAGATAGGGATAAGGAACTTTCTCGAAGCCGACTATTTCGCATGGTATTTAGACGAATGGAACGAAGAAGTGGTGGATGGTGTAATTGAGATAGTGAGGAAGTTGAGTGATTACGACCCCGCAACGGTTGAGTTGGACCCTGATAGAGTAAAGGATTTGTTCAAACAGTTGTATCAAAATTTGGTGCCAAAGAAGGTGAGGCACGACCTTGGCGAGTATTTCACGCCGGACTGGCTTGCGGAACTCGTGCTGAAGGAAGTGGAATACGATGGCAACTTAGATAAGAGGGTTCTTGACCCTGCTTGCGGTTCCGGGACGTTCCTGGTGCAGGCGATAAAGGAGGCGAAGGATTATGCGGAAGAGCATTTCGTAACCGATAAGAGCGAGTTGTTGCGGAAAATAGTGGGAGATGTCGTTGGTATTGACCTGAACCCGTTAGCGGTTCTGGCTTCGAGAGCGAATTACGTAATCGCACTGGGAGATTTGATTAGATATATTCCAAAGGGTGGTGTAGAGATTCCTGTTTATCTTGCGGATTCTATTCTGGTGAGCAGGAAGGTGAAGTTTTCGGGTGAGTTGGTGGTTTATCTAACGACCAGCGAAGGTGAGTTCTCTGTTCCTCAGGAAGTAATAGATAAAAACTTGCTGTCAAATGTATTGGGTGTGATAGATAGTTGTGTAAAGGGCGATTATACTGAAAGTGAATTTGAAATGCTGATAGAAAAGGATATTGCGGATTTGAAAAGGGACAGTATAGCATCTCTGGCTGAACTTTACGACAAAATAATGAAATTGGAAAAGGAGGGTAAGAACAGAATTTGGACGAGATTGCTTAAAAATTCGTTTGCCCCTATGCTAATGGCCAAATTTGATTTTGTGGTTGGTAATCCACCGTGGGTTCGCTGGGGCTATTTACCGGAAGGATACAGAGATGCAACACTCCAATTGTGGAAGGATTATGGACTTTTCTCTCTTAGTGGCATGGATGCACGGCTTGGATCGGGCGAGAAGGATTTATCAATGCTCTTCACTTACGTTGTTGCACACCGCTACCTCAAGAAAGGGGAGAAGTTGGCATTTCTTATAACACAAGAGGTATTCAAGGCGAAAGGTGCTGGTGAGGGCTTCAGAGGTTTTAAAGCACGAGGTACACCTTTAAGAGTGCTTAAGGCACATGATCTCGTTCCTTTGAAGCCTTTTGAAAGTGCAGCGAACAAAACGGCGCTCCTAATTCTGAAGAAGGGAGAAAAAACCGAATATCCAGTGCCTTACATCCTCTGGAGGAAGAAAAAGGGTGCAAAGTTTGATACAAGTGTTTCTTATGACGAAGCGTTAGACCGAACAGAGAGGATAGAGATGCAAGCTAAGCCAATTGGAAAGTCTACAAGCTCTTGGCAGACATTTGAGGCAAAATCAGAAAGTCTTTTGGATGCACTGCAAGGGGAGTCACTATATAAAGCACGTGTAGGCTCTAGAATTGATCCTTACGGCGTATTTTACATAAAAATCAACCGAGACTTCGCTGATGGCACGATACTCGCTGAGAACTTGCCAGAACTTGGTAAGAGGAAAATATCGAAGGTTGAGGAGAGAATAGAATCCGATTTAGTATTTCCAGCAGTGCGGGGCAGGGATATAAAACGCTGGAGGACAGAGCCTGAAGTTTATGCTCTTATCGTTCAGGACCCTAAAAAGAGAGTAGGCTACGAAGAGGAATGGATGAAAATCAACTTGCCGAGGACTTTTGGTTACTTGCACAGGTTTAAAGAGCTTTTGCTTTCACGGCCGAATTATTGGAAGTATTTTTCAAAAGAATCCATAGACAACAAGGATGTGAGTGAAAAACTAAAAGAGCATCACAAATATGTCCGCCCTTTGGGCAAAAAGGCCAGAAATGGAAAGGAATTATACGTTTTTCAAGTCTCAAACGCACCTTTTTACACGATGTTCAATATAGGTGAGCAATCCTTTGCACCTTACAAAGTGGTATGGAAGAGGATGGCAAACGACCTTGAGGCTGTGGTTCTTTCAAAGGTCAAGACGCCGATTGGTGAAAAGGATGTGATTCCAACTGATACTACTTCGCTTATTCCATTTACGAGCGAAGAGGAAGCGCATTATGTGTGTGCAATTTTGAATTCTGCTCCGGTCAGGTTTTGTGTCAGGTCTTATTCTTCTGCGGGTCGAGGGTTCGGTGCGCCTTCTATCATCAAACATTTTGGAATACCCAAGTACATGAAGGGGAATGAGAGTCATCAGGAGATTTCGGAACTTTCTAAAAAGGCGCAGGGGTTGACTGAACGATATTACGAGCAAAAGGATTTGGACGCACGAGATGAATTGAAGGAAGTGGAGGAGGAAATTGATAAAGTGGTTGCGGGATTGTATGAGATTACGGATGAGGAGTTGGAAGAGGTGAGAGAAATTATGTAAAGACTGATTGTTTTCTCATTATTATGACAATAAAAATTATTGAATCGGATATAACCATAGACAATTTACTTTCTATCGGAGATTTTAATAGTGAAACCAAAAATAAAATTCAAAATTCGGATATTCTTCTTGTCCCCCGTCTTGATTTTAGAGATAAAAAGGAAAGAACATTTTATTCTGAAACAAGCAATTTCTTAAAATTCGCTAAAACAGAATTAAAGGGCTATACAATAAATATTTGTGAAAACCAAGGACAAGAAAAAACAATCGGATTGCATTCAGCAGATATTTGGTTACCCATCTTGCTAATCTCTATTGATCCTTTAAAGAATGTTGTTTTACCAACGATTAATTCTCTCATCTCTAGCTATTTATTCTATCGCTTCACAAACAAAGTTAAAGACGATAAACGACAAGTTCATCTCAAATTAGTTGTTCATGACAAAAAAAGAAAAATTAGTAAATGCCTAAAATATGACGGCCCCATCTCAGAATTAAATCAATTAGAAAAAATTGATGTTAATAAAATCTTCGGAAGAAAATGAAAATGGGGATAATGCAATATGATTTTTCTAAAATAGACAAGACGAAGTATCCTTTTAGTGAAGAAATCATCCCGCTAATCAAGTCTGGATTTGCAAATCTCAAAAAGAAAAATTATGATTCAGCGATAAGAGATTGCAGAAATGGAAAAGAGATATGTGAAAAACTCAAGGTTGAAGTAATTAAAGAAAAGGATGAATATACGGCGAATTTGTCTTTTTTATTTGAAGTGTATTATGAGTTAATCATTGCTATCTCAAACTTTTGGAAATTATGTGACAATGCCGACTATCAGGATGCATGGAGTTTTTTACAAGATGCTTTAGGTACAGTTAGTACGCTTAATAGGTTTGTTGATGATGAATTGCAGTTATCAATAAATAAAATTTCCAAGTATCTTTCTCAAATAGA
>JAYEJE010000002.1:0-3380 GCA_034660415.1 Methanobacteriota archaeon
ACCGCATGGCAGCTTGTGAACGAAGTAGACCGTGTGTTTCTGGAGCATGGCATGCCGGACGAGCTGTATAAAGGCACAGATGAAGATATAGAGGAGTTAAAGCGGCGAGCTGCTTCGGTTGGCGCATGCTTCATAGAGATAAATCAGAGGCACATAGGCTCGGATAAGACAAAAGAAGTGATAAAATCATTTAAAGATCATTTGGTGGAGCACGGGATTGAATTTATGCTGAATACGCATGTTGCGGACCTCATAATAGAAGAAGAAAGAGGTAATGGAAGGAAGGTTTGCCGAGGTGTAATAACAGCTAACGGCGATGAAATACGAGGTAGCTACACTATTTCCGCGCCTGGCAGAGTGGGTGCAGCAGGGGTCGATGAGACGATAAAAAAGTACGGGATAGAAGCGGAATATGTAGGTATAGACGTTGGCGTACGGGTAGAAGTGTTAGCAATAACCATGAACCCCGTGACCAAGATAAACCGCGACCCGAAGTTCCATATAATGACAAAACGGTATGACGATTTTGCAAGGACGTTCTGCACAAATGAGCGTGGATTTGTAGTCAAGGAGGTGTATGAAGGTTTTATAGGTGTAAATGGGCATTCATTGCGGTCAAAGAAATCAGAGAACACTAATTTCTCGTTCCTCGTGAGGGTGGAGCTTACAAAACCGGTCGAAAATACTACCAGATATGGACGCTCAATTGCAAAGTTGGCTACTACTATCGGGGGCGGGAAGCCGATAGTACAGCGAATGGGCGACTTGAGACGGGGAAGAAGGTCCACATGGCGCGGGATAAAGCGTAACATCGTACAAAATACTCTCACTGATGTCACGCCCGGCGATATTTCTATGGCTTTGCCGCATCGAATTACGATGGACATCATAGAGGGCTTGGAGAAACTGAATGAGATAATAGCGGGTGTCGCTTCTGATTCAACTTTATTATATGCGCCTGAGATAAAGTTCTATGCGATGCGGATAAAAGTGGATAAGAACCTGGAGACCTCGGTGAAGAACCTTTTTGTCGCCGGTGACGGTGCAGGCCTATCAAGAGACATCGTCAATGCAGCAGCTACGGGCGTGCTCGCAGCGAGAGGTGTGGTGAAAAGCATGTCTCTCACAAATAAAAGCGGATGAAGATATTTGGCACTGATGTTGCGGCATTAAAGATACTGATGCGTTTAGCTATTGTGTTGATGGTAATAGGAGCCCTCCTATTTTTTCTCCCTTTGAGGATGTCGTAGATATATATTATTATATGATTTGTGTATTATCTAACTATGTTCTGGACAATTTTGGGCGTAATCGCCGGCTTACTCTGCATATCCAGTTATATCCCACAGATCTTGAAAGGATATCAAACAAAGAAACTCGATGATATATCATATCATTTGATGTCCTTTATGGGCTCTGGTATGTTCCTCTGGATTCTATACGGGATTGATATTGGCTCTACCCCGATTATAGTTACGAATGTTATGGGCGTAAGCTGTAACAGCCTATTATTTTTTATGAAATATCGCTACACGTAGTGCGGAGAAGATTATAGGCAATCTTGAAATCATTCTATATCCGCCACGTTGGTTGACGGCTCAGCACGCAGTTATAAAGAAGAAGCGCATTATAGTTTAAATATCTTGCACACTATAACTATTAAAGAAAGGATAACATATACCACATTCACCATCAGAGGTAAAAAGAGCATATAGGAGAAAAAGAAATGGCAAAAGAGAAGTTAAGCGGTGCAGAAATAGTAGTGGAGGAGTTGAAGTACGAAGGCACAGAGGTAGCCTTTGGAATACCAGGCGGTGTTCTGTTGGATCTATACGATACGCTGTATAAGGATGATGCGCTAAGACACATATTGATGCGGCATGAACAATGTGCGGCGCATGCGGCTGACGGCTATGCCCGTGTATCAGGGAAGACGGGCGTGTGTATCGCCACTTCGGGTCCCGGCGCAACGAATCTCGTTACGGGTCTGGCGAACGCAAACATGGATTCGGCTCCTGTAGTGGCGTTGACCGGGCAGGTGGTAACTTCTGCAATCGGCACCAATGCATTTCAGGAAGCCAGTACCTTCACTATTACCATGCCCGTCACAAAGCATAATTTCCTCGTAAAGAGAACGAAAGATTTGCCCACGGTCATTCATAATGCATTCTATGTTGCCAATACCGGGAGGAAGGGAGTGGTTTTGATTGACCTGCCAAAGGACGTCTTAGCCGGAAAAGCAACAGTGAATTTGCATCCGAAAGAGACTTTTGCAGGCTATAAGCCGAACATAAAACCTAATCAGGTGCAGACAAAGAAGGCCGCAGAGGTCCTGGCTAATGCCGAGCGCCCACTTATACTTGCAGGCGGAGGTATTATCAGTGCAGATGCTACGGAAGAGTTACGCCAGTTAGTGGAACTCCTTGGCACCGGTGTAGTCACAACGCTTATGGGCAAAGGAGCCATTTCCGAGCATCACCCATTCTGTTTAGGCATGGCGGGGATGCACGGGCACCTCTATGCGAACAGGGCGATAAATGAATGTGATGCTTTGCTTGCGTTAGGAACACGATTCAGCGACCGGTTAACTGGGTGGCTATTAGACCAGTTCGCACCGGACGCCACAGTGATACACGTGGATATAGATGCGGCTGAGATAAACAAGAACATGCCGGTGGACATCCCAATAGTAGGAGACGTGAAGCTTGCTCTTTCTGATATGATAAAGTGGCTAGAGAAGAAGAAAAAATTGGGGGATAAGAGCGTATGGCTACAAAGGATAAAAGAGATGCACTCGGCGTGTGAAGAATGCATACATGATGTACATAGAGCGGGGACATCAATCACGGATAGTGTAATAAAAGAAATCAGCCTAATCCTGGACGGCGATGCGATAGTAACAACAGAAGTAGGGCAGTGTCAGATGTTCGCAGCGCATTATTACATGACGCGGGAGCCACGTACGTTTATATCGTCCGGCGGGCTGGGTACGATGGGATTTGGATTTCCGGCAGCGATAGGCGCGAAAGTTGCGGCTCCGGATAAGAAAGTAGTGGACATAGCAGGAGATGGGAGTTTCCTGATGACCTGCCAGGACCTGGCGACCTGCGTTGAGAATGATATACCTGTTGTGGTCTGCATATTGGACAACAGGTATTTAGGGATGGTAAGGCAGTGGCAGGAGTTGTTCTATGATAAGAAGTACGCCCATACAGGGTTGGGATTAACGCCTGATTTTGTTAAGCTTGCAGAAGCGTTTGGATGCTATGGCGAGCGAGTAGAAAAGCCAGAGGATATAAAAGACGCTTTGAATAACGCATTTGAATCGGGAAAGCCATCAGTAATTGATGTGATTGTAGGTAAGGATGACAAGATATTGC
>JAYEJE010000003.1:0-3380 GCA_034660415.1 Methanobacteriota archaeon
TTTTCGGATTTTTGTGCAGATACGACTCATCTAACCGCCCTTTACCACCAGCGTCACTTCTCATCTACCACCCCAATCCGCCATTCGGCTTTACCAATGATCCCTTGTAGAGTATGCAGCTCTTTCGTAGTGAGTTCCGCTCTGCCGAGGATCCGCCGGAGCATGAGCAAAGTCTTCGCCTTCTTGTGCTCGCGGTAGCCGATCTCATCCAGAAAGGTTTTCAGTTGCATGTATAATCGCTCCCTATCCTCCACACGCGCTAATTCCAGCGTTCCTGAAATCAGGTCGCTCAAATCATAAAGTATAACCGCAACGGCATGCGAGAGGTTCATCACTGGATACTCATGGCTTGTTGGTATGCTCACAACGAGATCACAAAGCTTCAACTCGTCATTTAACAAGCCTACATCTTCCCTACCAAATAAAATGGATAAGATACCTCTTTTACCTGCAACCTTATCTTTTAGTTCCAGAGGCAAAAAGAACGGCATACGTAGGTGTTTACTCGTAGAAGTACCCAGCTTAGCTGTTGTGCCCACGACAATAGCAGAGTTCGCAATCGCAACCGGTAACGAATCAACGATTTTGCAGCTCTGGAGCACATCGTAAGCGTGAGCGGCAACCGAAAAAGCTTTTATACCTATCTCCGGTGGGTTGAGTAAATAAAGGTCTGAGAATCCGAAATTCTTCACCACTCGCGCTACTGCACCCACATTCTCTTCACTTTTCGGTTCCACAAGTATTATTCTGACTTCCATAATCCTCGGTTATTTCTACTGTCCTTCTCTTCTTCACCCTTTTTGCCATTGTACTGATCTATGTAATTGCTCAATATATTGTGGTATAAATTCTAAGCACTAAATAGGTGCGAGTATGCGAGAAGAGGCGGAGCGTGTAGCCCTTAAAATCGGCTATCTTGGGACTAACTATCATGGTTTTCAAATTCAGCCACAGGCAGAACTGCAGACCGTAGAGGGTGAACTATTCAAAGCGTTAAAGAGCTTAGGTATCCTGGAAGACCGTAGAGGGGCGAATTATTCCTACGCTGGTAGGACCGATAAAGGGGTGCATGCTCTTGCACAGGTCGTTTCCTTTGACACTCTGAACTTGAAGGTGACACCGCGAATGATAAACAGCATGCTTCCGAATGATATATGGGCATTAGCAATGGCAAAGCCACATGCAGGATTTAACGCACGCAAGGAGGCTATAAGTCGTGAATACCGGTATTTCCTGTTCTTACAAACCGAGTTGGATATATCACGCATGCGAGATGCATCTGAGCTGCTTATTGGGGCACATGATTTCTCTAACTTCTCGCAACGAGATGGCCTGGAAGGTAAGAGACTCATAAAGGAGATAAAACAGGTAAATATCGTAAAATCAGATCCGTTTATCATCATAGACATAGTGGCAAGCGGCTTCCTACGTAAGATGGTACGGGAACTAGTGTCCGCATTGAGTATGGTTGGCAGCGGCAAGAGGGCTAAAAGCTGGATCCAGGACCTATTGGACCTGAAGATAAAGGAGCAGATAGAACCTGCACCGGCTTTTGCTCTCGTTCTAAAAGACGTTTCCTATCACGAGCTCGAATTTGTAGTAGATGAATATGCGAAGCGGCAAATAACAGCGAGATTAAAGAAGGATCTGTTTTTTCACGCTACTATGGCTGCGGTGCTAAGTGATATGATAGATATTTAAATAGAGACACTTTAAATTAGTTCTCATACAAGATAAGATAAGATGGTGAATAAAGACACGGCGATACCGCAAGGGAGAATGCAGATAAAAAAAGTAGCAGATAATATGATTATGGTTTTTGCTTTTATTGTCATGTTTGCTTCTTTAGCATATCGCGAGGAGGTAGGTACCGCTCTGGACGTGGTTTTAGGTCCGTTTGCGGATTTTATTGGTGAGTTTTTGATCATTATCCTTATCTTATCGGTGGTTACCGGCATTTACACCTCGGTAGTGCAGAAATACACGATGAACTGGGAGCTAATGGCGAAGTCGAAGGAGTATCAGAAGCAGATACGAGATCTTCAAAAAGAGTACATGGAAGCGAAAAAGGAGAACAACCAGCATAAAATGAAGAAAATCGAGAAGAAGCGGACCGAAGTGATGAGGAAGCAAACGCAATTTTCCGGTGAGATGTTCAAGCAGCAAATGAAGCCTATGGCCTATATTATGATTATTACTATACCCATCTTTATGTGGATATGGATGTATGTGGAATCGCACCCGGACATGGTGGTGACTTTTCCTCTATTTGGTGTGACGGAACTCTCTAGCGCATTTGTATTCAGCCTGCCTTTCTGGGTGCTCTGGTATATGATGTGCTCGATACCATTAACGCAGGTGGTAAGAAAGGCGCTGGGCATAAGGAGCGGGATGTAGAGTATTTAGTGTCTGACAACAGATTAAAATGAAGGGGGCGTAAAGGTGACTTGAAATAAATGAAAGAGAAAGTTGAAGAGATTATGACACGAGATGTGATTACGGCGACGGAGAACGATACTGTGTTAAATATTGCAACTGTATTAAAAGAGAATAGTATAGCAGGTGTGCCGGTGGTCAATGACCGAGAAGAGGTAGTTGGGGTGATTAGTGTCTCAGATATTTTAAAGCTATTAGACGATTTTCACTGGTATACGCCTTTCTTTTCTGCTATGGACCTTTTACATTTACATAGCGAGGAATTAGAGAATGTGAAGCGAGATATCGAAGAAGTGAGCGAGATGAAGGTGAAGGACGCGATGTCAAAGAATCCCAAGACTATAGCGCCGGATACGTTAATTGATGATGCCGCGCAGATTATGTACTCAACAGGATTCAATAGATTGCCGGTTTTGGATGGTAAGGGCAAATTAGTCGGAATCGTTGCCAGAGCGGATATAATCTCATCTCTCTGTGATCTATAAGGAATGGTGGGGAAACACAAATGCAAGCAGAAACAATTGTTAAAGTTAGAGGACTTATGACTACCGATGTTATAGCATTCAAGCCCAGTGATAAAGTCCATCTGGTGGCCGAGACGTTTAGATCGAATCGGATTAGCGGTGCACCGGTGATTGATGATCAGAGAAAGGTTATTGGCGTGATTAGTGAAGCGGACATCATGAAATTGACTGCAACAGTCCCCTTTCCAGATATAGATCCGCTTAATCCTTTCCCGGTCTTCTCTCTGACAGCATACAGGAAAAAGGTAGAGAAAATCCCGGCTGAAATCGAGACACTATTCGAAGGATCTGTAAAGGACGTGATGACAAAAGACCCGGTAACGATTTCACCGGATGACTCTGTTTTAGATGCTGCCCGGCTAATGCATAAAGACGATTTTAACCGAATTCCCGTGGTAGATGACGAAGGGAAATTGGTGG
>JAYEJE010000004.1:0-3356 GCA_034660415.1 Methanobacteriota archaeon
AGTAACGCTAATCCAACATCGTGATACTCTGCCTTGACGTTACCTCCCTTTTCGGCAATATCGTTTAACGCGCTCGCCTCTCGTTCGCCGTGCTCCTTCAAAAGCAATCCCCTGGGTTGACCACTTGCAGGTACTATCTCATCACTGTATGGCAAGGTAAGCCCCTTATATTCGTTGAGTTCGTTGTGCTCAACGATGAAGTATGCCCGTTGGCTGTGAGATTCAAATGCCTGCTTCTGTAACAGCCTTCTCCGGACATCATCAGCGAGATAATCTATATGCGAATATGCCATTTTTGTCTTCGGATCGAAATACGCTGTCCCTTGCGCTAATGGTCGTACACGCTGCCACTCGGTCATGCGATGTCCATATAACAAAAAATCTTTTTCCTGCGTCATTATTCATTCAGCGGTATTTTAGCTGTGATGAATGCATAAAGAAGAACTCTTTTTACTTTGAAACGCCCCTTATTGCTATCTGTTGTACTTTGCATTTTGCATTTTGCATTGTCTGCGCAAAAATCGGTAGATTTTTTTTTTTTTGCGCAGATGCCATTCAGCGTATTCCGCTGCCTGCGGGCACTTCTCTATCCGGATGCAATAGAATCGGTTTTCCGTTTACATCTACTGCTAAGATCATTCCCTGACTCTCAACACCCATGAGCTTTACAGGTTTCAGATTCGCTAATATAGGTACGAGTTTGCCAATCAAACTCTCGGGATTATATTCTTCTGCAATCCCCGCAACAAGCTGTCTCGTTTCATCTCCTACATCTACTTCGAGCTTGATTAGCTTCTTGCTACCCTCTACTCTCTCGGCATTCTCTATCTTTCCAATTCGCAGGTCGAGCTTTGCGAACTCGTTTATATCTATTATCTCTTCCATTTTATCACCTCATATCGCTAAGATTGTATTGGAGCCATTAAAGTTTCTTGTTTTTTACCACCAATTTGTTCAGATGATACGCGGAATATATCGCGCCAAGCGGGTTATGGGCGAGAACGCGATCCTTTACAGCAAGTGTTGTTACCGGCGCCTCCGAGTATTTTGTAAACAAAGTGTCGTGTCCTATACACAATCCCAGGATGATGTTCAAGTCTGTCTTTTCATTGTTTAAAATCATTGCTTGCCCTATTGGATTGCACATCGCCTCTTCTTCTGCATCCTTGTGAAGACGGTCCAGCTCGAAATATGATTTGTCAATCCCGCATACCTTGCAACAGACCGAAGACACATCGAAGTATTGCGATAGAACATCACATATTATTCCCGCCTCTTTTTCCATGCCTATGCAGAAAGCAACGCCTAATCTCTTGTAGTTCATCTCTTTTGCATATAAAATCAACTCCTCTATACGGTTTTTCTTCATGTAATACCGCGATTCTATACGTGTAGAAACTCTAAGCGAGTTGAGGGCATCGCCTTTGTATGCTATTTTGACATCTTCTGCAATTTTAGTGCAGTCCTTGCCCTTATAGCACGTTTTCTCTTTGCAACTTGCGCAGTTCATAATATATCTTATATATTGCTCATGATAATTTTGTTGCTACAACATCTGCAATTATAATTATGCTAGTAATAAATAGACTTGTTGCGAAGTTTGTCAGTTGTTATTTGCATTCGCTTAATTCCGCCGATAGCATGCTCTAGCCATAGCGTTATGCCTTTTGGGAATATCTCCGGCGGAAATAGGGCTTTAAACATACCACAATCGTGCTTTTTACCTTCTTCCGGAGGGCTCAAATAACCAATCCATCTATTTATATCGGTGATAAGTATATTTTTTTTCTGTTTCTGGACCGAAACGCTGCGCCAGTTGATTGAATTCTGATGTGGATAGTCCTATTGTGGCTCTTAGTACCCTGTCGTCCATCAAGGCTCTCTTTTACACTAATTTGATTTCTTCTGTGTTAATCTGCGTTAATCTGTGTCAATAATTTATTTTCTCGTTTTTTAATAAACAAAATGTCTTAAACCTTTTTGCTTGCAAAAATATATAGTAGCAGAAGTGATGGATTTAATTTTTGACACAGGAGGAGATGATAATTAAATACAAAAAAATGCACAATCCGGACCAAAACACTAAAGAAGCAAATATCGGCGTTGTTATAACCGATCCGGACGACTGGACAGCGAACGCCTTCTTGACGAACATTCGCAAAAGAGGTGCGAACGCCATACCAATTAACCTCTCTGCGCTAAGCGCTTCCATATCCGATTCGGATTCCGCTATCTTCGATACCGATTTAAAAGACTTATTAGCACTAGACACGATTATTGTCAGAGACGTTGGCATCAGTTTCGACCTGGAGCAGATTTCTTTTAAGTTCGATCTGCTTCGGCAGTTTGAAACTGCGAACATACCGGTTATGAACTCCGCTACAGCAATCCAGAACGCAGCAAACAAGTTCTTCTCCTTTTATCTCTTCAAACAGGCACAGCTACATATTCCGCACACAGTAATCACTTCCGATTTGGATGTCGCGTTGAAATCAACAAAAGAATTTGAAAATGTAGTCGCAAAACCTATCTTCGGCAGTCAGGGTAAAGGGATAGTCAAGCTTGAAAGCACTCAGCCCGACTTGAAGCAGAAACTTGCAGCGTTACTGAAAGAGCGGGGCGTGCTTTATTTACAGCAGTTCGTGCCTAATCCCGGACGCGACCTAAGAGTATTTGTGGTTGGCGAAGAAGCGTTAGGAGCTATATACCGGATTTCGCAGACTGGATCGTTTATTAGTAACTTGAGTCAGGGCGGTACACCACTTATGTGTGACCTAACAGAGGAGATGCGAGCACTGGCAGTAAATGCGGCAAAGGCAGTAGGTGCGGACTTCGCGGGCGTTGACTTGATAGAAGGAGACGAAGGACTGTTTGTGCTTGAGGTCAATGCGACACCTTCCGGGAAAGGTATAAAACTCGCTTGCGGGATTGACGTCACAGAAAGGATAATCGGGCGCATGTTTGGGTGGGAGTTGGGAGTTTGAGAGTTTGGGGATAAGAATACATACAGCAAGCTATTGGGCAAATACCTAAAAGATATAAATTATCTTGATTATTCCTGCTTTTTTTAGTATGTTTCGGTTATCAGAGTCCGTATGCGGGAGAAATGTTCGACATTTTTAGTGAGAACGATCTCTTTATTATGCAAAGCAATCCCCGCGATCATAGCATCCTCGGGATCTATCATCTTTCCTTCACGGATTAATTTACCCTGGACTTCTCCGGCTTTTGCTGCACTTTTTGCACACAAGCCAAGAATATTCATGGATGCCAACGTATCTAATACCTTCCTTTTCTCTTTCTCTGGCTTGGAGCTTAACATTATACCTACATAGAGTTCATAAAGGGTTGGAGCC
>JAYEJE010000005.1:0-3354 GCA_034660415.1 Methanobacteriota archaeon
TTTGTAGGACTCGTAGCCAGCATCCACGGGCATAGGAACATTTACTGTGTATCCTTTCCCATCTCCCTCTCCGATTTGATTAGCAAAGCCGGTCCCAGGGTATATTGTTCTTGGATCCTGATGTAGATCAATGAACATTACTCTTGGATCGTGATAAAAATATTCGGATGTTCCATTCCCAGCATGAGCATCTGTATCTAAAATCAAGATTCGCTTTAGACCGTATTCATTCATCAGATATTTTGCGGTATATGCGACATCGTTATAAAGGCAAAAACCTTCGCCAAAAGAGGGTTTAGCGTGATGTAGCCCTCCTCCTATTGAGACAGCCTTTTCAAATTCGCCGCTTTCTACCAGATCTACTGCTCTTTTTGCCTGTCCAATGATAAGTCTGGCCGCTTCTTCTACCTTCCCTGGCGTTCCAACAGGCCTGTTGTCAGCACTATGGAACAGGTAAAATCGCCCATCATAATCTAAGCCTAAATTTGCAGCTTTGTAGTAATCCCTTGTAAAGTCTATATACTCCTTCTCGCAGATAAAAAGCAGGTCTTCATCATTTGCCTTTTCTGTACCAATGATTTGATAAATCTGCTCGCTTACATTTTCCATTAAGAAACGATGAAACATTAAATACCTCTCTCCCCTAATCGGATGCCCTGCACCAAAATCATATTCCTTCAAGTCATCAGTATACAAAATCGCTAATTTTGATTGCATGTTTTTTCTTTTCTTAAACGCAGTATGTTATTTAAAAGCCATCTCCGAAAATAAAATAAAATATTGATACAGATTAACACAACACTTTTTCTTTTTTACAAAAAGAAAATTTAGCCTGTGCTAAAAGAAAAACACAAATGTTCTTTTGGTAAGGCTTTTCTTTTTAAGAAAAGGTTTGTGTAAATCCGTGTAAATCTGCGTCTTAAATTAAATTTATATGTAGAAGTTATACTTTATATACAATAAAAAAGGGGATAAACAAACACATATATTACCAGCCTCTTTTTTTTTATTTCGGGTGATGAACATGCGATCAGACATATTAAAGCAGGACATCGAGACCATACCACACCGCGCATTATTGATGTCCGCGGGACTAAAGAAAGAAGATTTTGACCTGGACAAGCCGTTTATCGGTGTTGCAAATAGTTATAACAACATTATTCCAGGACATATACTCCTGAACGAACTAACGCAAGAGGTAAAGCGAGGGATAAGAGATGCAGGCGGAGTACCCTTAGAATGGGGCGTTCCCGGCGTTTGTGACGGTGTCGCGATGTTTGTAGAGATGCGGTTAAGCTTACCAAGCAGAGAGCACATCGCAGATAATATTGAAATCATGACCCTGTCACATTCGTTAGACGGCTGGGTCGGCGTAACCAACTGCGATAAGATCACGCCTGGAATGTTAATGGCTGCCGGACGTCTTAACATACCTGCAATTATGGTTACCGGTGGCCCGATGAAAGCAAATGTGGTAGACGGGAAGAAGCATCATCCTATTGAAGGTTTTGGCATCGTTGGTCAGGTTAAGGGTGGCGCGATGACGACAGAAGAGGCGGAAAAAATGCTGCCGCTTATGGTCTGCGGTGCAGGTTCTTGTGTCGGACTTTATACTGCAAATACTATGGCGGTTGCTACTGAGGTACTGGGCATGTCACTAACGAAATGTGCAACGACTCTGGCGATAGACCCGCTTAAGAAGAAACAGGCGTATGAATCAGGACGAAGAATTGTTGCATTGGTTAAAGCGGATATAAAGCCACGGGATATAATGACAGAAAGCGCATTCGAGAACGCAATTAGAGTAGATATGGCGATGGGTGGCTCAACAAATGCCGTTTTGCATATCCCTGCGATAGCCAAAGAGGCGGGCGTTGATATTAATGTAGATATGTTCGACGAAATAGCAAGAGAAACGCCGAATCTATGTAAGATAATACCCGCAGGGACTCATGAAATGGCCGATATTGACCACGCAGGTGGTATTCCCGCGGTTCTTAATCGCTTAAAAGCTATGATTAAAGATTCAGCAACTGTAAATGGAAGATCAATAAGTGCGATAGCAGAAGAAGGTAACGTGCTGGATGACGATGTCATCAGGACCTTAGATAATGCACACTTTTCTGAAGGTGGAATAGCGGTATTAAAAGGTAATATCGCACACAGCTCGATAATAAAGCAAACTGCGGTTGGCCCGGAGATGATGGTTCATTCTGGGCCTGCCAAGGTGTTTTATACCGAAAAGGATCTGTTAGGCGCAATAGAAGCGAAGAAGATTGTAGAGGGTGATGTTATTGTGTTACCATACCTGGGTCCTGCGGGAGCACCGGGCATGCCGGAAATGCTGACGCCTACGGATGCGATAATGGGTGCAGGCTATAAAAAGGTGGCTCTAATCACTGATGGCAGGTTCTCAGGCGGTACTACCGGCCCTTGCATTGGGCATGTTGAGATGGAGGCATATAATGGCGGGGCTATTGGTGCAATAAAAAATGGTGACATCGTAGAGATAGATATTCCAAATAGGAAGCTGAATGTAAAATTAAGCAATTTCGAGCTTAAAAAACGGTTGGAGAGGGTTAAAGCGCCGGAACGGAAACTGACGCCGTTAATGGTTTCGTATCGGGAGAAGTTTACGGGTATTAATTGTTATGGTGAGAAGGTGGAGGCGTGAGTGTGCCGTAGGACACTTTTGTGTCTGACGTAAGTGTCTGAAATGGAGAGAGAAGTATTAATTCGGAAACGTAAGAAAGCAAAATAACTGCACGAGAAAGGTTGTAGTAACCGTAATATAGCTCGCTACCTGGTTTAGTTTGGAATAAGAGTAGGACAGTTAAACAAATCTATAAACTCAACACCCACTGCTATGTTGTTCATAAAGGTATATCCGTCGCTCCACTTTACCGCAAGCGACCGATATACTATGACTAATTGGCTTATGAAGTTACATGATATTGAAATCAAATTTTGTAATAAAAATGTTATATCTAATCGAGCATATTTAATAACATAGAGATGTGTCTGAGTGTCCCACCTTCATTCTAAACTCACCCGTATTAATAGTGGGCAGAAAGATAATAGACGCCAAATTGGGAGGGAAACATAGGTGACAAAGGTTATTTTGGACTTACTAAAAGGTGAAATTGTGCGAATTTAAATGTTCTGGTAATCGCTGCGGGTTAACTTCCGAAGATTTCACTTGTTATAGTACAATTTAGTCTGGTGGGAACTATAATAAGTCTATCCATTCTGTATCATATACCGTAGGATGAAGGTAATTTTGGAACGCTGATTAATCAAATAGAGTTGCGAGTTTAGCAATCGCCTCAGATAGCGCTGTTATATCAGGAATAG
>JAYEJE010000006.1:0-3348 GCA_034660415.1 Methanobacteriota archaeon
TTTTGGAGTCGCTAAAAGCGGTGTTATAACAAACGGCACAGACGCCACTATGAGTATCAAAATAACAACAAAAGCTACAATTGTGCCTATATCCTCTTTAGCTACCATTTCTTATTCTTCTTCCCTGCCCTTCCCTTATCGTCTCATTCTATAACCACAAGATTACGCAGATTTTCACGAGATTCTTCTGTGTTAATCTTGTGTAATCTCGTGGTTTCTTACCCGGAAGCCCTTCAAGACATTATCACCGCCATTGCCACTACCGAAACCGCAATGTACAAAACACCTGAAAGGATACCAACTGCGATGTTCCCGTTACTTATCTCCTCTTGTAATTTTATCTTCGGCACTAACACCCTATCAAACGCGAAGAAGAAGAGCGTAGCAACGAGCGAAGTCCCTATGCTCCAGCCAATTGTTGCTAGTATATCATAAAGTAGGCCCGTCCATAGCGACATACTCGCTGTCGCAACCACTAAGCCCGCCCCTGGTGACATAATCGTTGCCGCAACTACCAGACCTATACCTAGCAGCATCAAACTGAAAAATATTGCAACCGCAGTATTATTCCCTTCCATCGCTTCCTGCAAATCGAACTTCCGGAACACGAGAATATCATATATCTTTACCAGCAGCATGCTAAGTCCTACACCTATTAACAGCCACAATAGTGCTCCTCCCACCGTACCAATTATTATTTCTGCTATCGCCATATTCATGCACCTCCTATTATTTTATCCATAACAATCTCCACTTTACCTTCCAGCATATCGCCCATGAACTCCAAAGCCATTTTCGCATCCTTACACCCGCATGACGCCATATCCACGAATATCGTATTCTCTTCCGGATACGTATGGACTGCGATATGGCTCTCGGCAAGCAATACAACCGCTGTCATACCCTGTGGCGTGAACTTATGGCTGACTGTTTCCAGTAACGTCAAATCCATCATCTTCGCCGCTTTCCTTAAAATCCGCTCTATCAGCATAACATCTTCCATCTTTTCCACGCTGCAATGTGTTAATCGTCCTATAAGCACTTGGATCCTTACCATTTTATTTACCCGGGGATCAAACCCTCGCCTTTGAACAATGAATTTGCCTCCTCGTAATCTAAGTCCTCAGGCGGCAGGATCAAGTCAGGCGTTGGAAACGCTTCTTCTTCGTCCAGCACCTCGTCCATCTCGATGTCTCCACCCACCAGCAGACCCCTTGACCTTATCAAATCAAATATCTGCGGGTAAAGCGCATTGAATTTCGCTTCTGTAAGCTCGCCCCTTTCGTTAATAGCCGCAAGTTCATTGTCCGGCTCGTTTATCTTATCTAATATCTCGTCCTTGTTCTCCGTCGGGAATGCCCAGGTACCACCACCGGAAATGCTTATTAAGAAGTATGCTCGTGACATTGCAATCACTTCCTATTCAGCTCTTCGTCAAGAGAAGAAAGCGAGTCTGAAGTCTTTAGCTCGCGCTCGATTTCGCTTAGCCCAAGGTCCGTAGTTCCTGCGGCAGTGCCGAGTTCTGCCGATGCCTCTGCCTTTGCTTCTTCCATCCTGATCTTCTCCGTCATTCGCTGCACCGTTAAATCCACATCGCTAATCTCACCATCTATTCCTGAGAGCGCGTCATTAACTCTTTTTGATGCCTTCGCCATTGCATAATCTGATTTTAAATCAGTTCGCTTATCTGCAAATCGCTGTATCTTCGCCGTTAAATCTACCTGTTTGTCCTTCAGCATCCTCACTTTCTTCTCCATATCCGCAACGGACTGCTGAAGCATCGGTGTCCTTTCTCTTACTCTGTTCTCTTCCTCTAACAGTTGCGTTGCGGCACTGTTCAGTTGTTCCACTTGCATTTCCGCTTTCTCTAATTTACCGCCCTCTAACTCCGGCAGTTTCTCCTCCAATGCCATAGCTCTTTTTCGGTAGTCCAGAGCACGGTTATGCACAGATACCGCCTTCTTCTGCGCTTCATTTAATTCACGCTTTTTCAGGTTCTTCGCCGCTATCGAATCCCGCACTGCGACATCTACCTTCTTCTTCTCTTCTACTAGTTTCTCGTATGCGTAGTCAAGTTGTTCGTCAGGATCTTCAAATCGCTCTATCACTTTACTTGTCTTCGCTTTAGCCACATTTGAAAACCTATTAAACAATCCCATTTTTTATTTCCGCCCCCTAATAAAGTTCCAAACTTCTATTTGATATTTCATTACCTTTATATACCTCCACCCTTGCCCCAACAGGCTTTTCTATGCTGAGTATTTCATCGGTTCGGTCAATCTCGCAATCCGCATACGTTACCTGCGATCCCGCAGTAATACTCCAGGGGAAAGACCCTCTTACCAGGACAATCTGTGCTTTTCCTACTTCGTTCACTTTCACCTTTTCGCCTTGAAAGTCGAATACAGCACCTTCTCTTAATTCTGTGGGGTCTGGTACATCTGTTGATTCAACTTCGTCAAGTAGCTCAAGTGTTGTCCCCTCTTTTGATAACCATTTGTGCTCTTCCGTGTCCGAGAACTCTAAATAGAACTCTTCCCACTGTCCGCCACCCCAATCATATACCAGTTTTCCAAGCACTGTGAAATCTAATCCATCTATCGTTCCGATACTGCCTTCATGTAATTCCCCTGATTTCGTATCGGAACTACCTTCACGCTGCTTCTTCCTTTTATCCTTTCTTATTTCCAGTATCCTCTTACTCCGTCCGAATAAACCCATTGTCAACCTAAGCTATCTTTTAACTATATATGGTTTACAGGCTATAAAAACTTACGTGTTGGATTGAATGGTTGCATCCCAAAAGTCAGTATAGTTTGGAGTAACGTTAGTTACTTTGGCTTTCGACGCTTTCGCAACCTGTAGCTGTAGACTATTAACAAGATGGCAAAGACAATGATTATCAAGTTGGACAACAATTCTACCCATTCGACCCCCCTTGCATATAAGTTGCTTGCACCGATGCAGATAACAAATAAGCCGAGAAGCAGTGTAAGTATAGTCTCTTCTGGTTCTGGTCTGCGATACACAGGCATAGCTTGACGAATAAGTTCGCCTATTATAACAAGTACTCCTACGCCTAATAGGAAATAATTAAGCGAGTGCCACCATTTCATGTATCCCAGTGCTGCAAGCATTAATAAAATACCTGCCAAAACCACCATCACGCATGATTGAATCACCTCAAATTTGTCTCTGGCGAACTTCATGCCTTTGCCTCCGCTTTTTCTCCTATCCCCCGTCTTTCTTTTGACATGAAATTGAGTGGATAATGATTACAGATAAATAACATATGCTTCTTCTTTTCGTGTTCGTTTTAGGCCTAGTGCCTATGTGCATGTTGCAAAA
>JAYEJE010000007.1:0-3305 GCA_034660415.1 Methanobacteriota archaeon
ATCCCCTTGTATTCACCACATCCTTCGGTTCAAGCCAACCTCTTCTTGCAGTTGCCACCCCATATTTTATCACATCGCGCATCTGCATCGCATCATGTGCATCCGTTGAGATGGCAATGAGCACACCGTAACCCTTCGCCATCTTGCAATGGACATCGTTGAGGTCTAGCCGACCGGGGAACGAATTAAGCTCCAGGATGGTGCCTGTAGCCTTTGCCGATTCCATAAGCTGCTCCATATCCACTTCATATGGGTCCCTCTTCCCCAGGAGACGACCGGTGGGATGCGCAATTATATCCACGTTGGGGTTCTCCATTGCGGTAACTATCCGCTTTGTCATAGTCTCACGATCTTGCGAGAATTTAGTATGGATCGCACCCACGACCACGTCTAAAGATTTTAATACATCATCAGGAAAGTCCATAGAGAAATCGGACTTTATATCTACTTCGGATGCCGATAAAACGCTGAAATTGATGCCTTCATCTTCAAATCGTTTGTTTACCTGCTCTATCTCCACCTCCCGTTTCGTTATCTTATCCTCATTCATCCCACCGGCAATACCAACCGCAGGAGAATGGTCCGCTAGCGCAATATACTCATAACCGGAGGAAATAGCAGTCAGAGCCATCTCTTCTATGGTGTTCTTACCATCGCTCCAGTTTGTATGCACGTGCAGATCGCCTTTTATATCGTTCGCCGCCACCAATTTAGGTATCCTATTCGCCTTAGCGGCTTCTATCTCGCCCCGATCTTCTCTCAACTCCGGTGGGATATATGCTAGACCAACACTCGCGAACACGTCCGCTTCATCATCCCCGCCTATCCGCTCATCACCTCGGAAGATGCCATATTCGTTTATTTTTAACCCTTGCTTCATGCCCAACTCCCGTATTCTTATGTTATGGTGCTTGGAGCCCGTGAAGTAATGAGCAGCGGCACCAAAGGACGCTTCATCTACAACCCGCAAGTCCACATTTATACCCCGTAATAGGATGGATGATTTCGTATCGCCTTTCGCCACTATGTCCTCGACGCCGTCTAGACACGTAAACGCATCCATTACCGCCCCTGGCCTATTTGAGACCACTAATATGTCTATATCTCCTATCGTCTCACGCATCCTGCGTAAGCTCCCGGCAATGGTTATTTTCGCCACTGCATTCAGCTTCTTCAATTCGGTTACTATTGATTCCGCACGTGGAAGCGCTTCGGAAAGTAGAACACGGCCTTTATAGCTTCTGTATTGCGCTATTCCTTTCAATATGTTCTCTTCCACTTTGGCACCTAATCCTGGAAGTGTTTCCAAGTTATGTGACTTGGCAGCTTCTTCCAGTTCCGCTATGCTGCAGATGCCAAGCTCGTCATGCACTTTTGCAATTGTCTTCGGGCCGACGCGCGGAATAGCCAGGAGTTCGAGCACGCCAGATGGCACTTCTTGTGTGAGCTCCCGATGCTTCTTGCAATCGCCTGTTTTTGCAATCTCCAGTATCTTCTTTGCTATCCCCTCGCCCACCCCAGGTATCTTCTTCAATTCACTCACGCCGCCTCGCTCTGCTATCACTTTCAAGTCCTGCGTAAGCGATTCTATCGTACGGGCTGCTCGTCTATACGCTCTTATTTTGAACGGGTTCTCTCCTTTCACCTCAAAAATGTCTGCTATTTCGTCAAAGATCCGTGCCATGTCGAGGTTTATCATCTTCTTTGTATTCCAATCCTTTCAGCCTATCGAAAATAACTATGGTTGTTATTAATAAAGTCTACTGTAGAATATCTGCGGCGAGTAATATTTCAGATAACGTCACGAACATCTCAGAAGTTCCCCAAAGGGGAATTTGGGCGAAGGCGATAGCCGAAGCCAGATACGCACTGTTATTGGAAGTTGCATATTCATTGTCGAAGGATGTCTACTATCCTATCAATTATTTGATCCACCTTTTCGGGTTTGAGATGACCAACTCGGTAGAGGATGATGTGTCGATCTGCTGTAAATATGCGGTTTGGTCGCGCATTACTCCTTTGCCTAAGCGCTCCAGTTTCAAATTCATAGTCGTCAATTGAAAGTGCATATCTGTCCCTAATTGATTGACTGGTTATCTGACAAAGAATCAAGTCATTACCTTCTAACTCTGCAATTATCAAAGCTGGTCGTCTTTTAGCTTGAGTTAAATCAGAGAAGGGAAAAGGAACGACTACTACATCTCCTTTTACAAATCTTTCCATGCTTCGTTCTCCTCCGGTTTCAGCCAATCCTTTTTTAGAGATGTTTCACTTGCCAGTGCAAGTTCCATCTTTCGTTCTAAAGCCTTAGTCTCTAAGAATCGGATAAAATCCAATATTTCTATAAGATAAGGTTCAGGTACATTTTCTATCTCTTTGGCGATTAATTCTTTCACTTCCATTTTTCCAATCTCTCCAATTTTATTTTATAATTTATATATTAAAAGCAATTTCCGATAACTTCGTTATATCCGCAGTACTGCGTATATACCGCCCTATGGATGACCTTTCTTTCTCCTTTATTTCCCCTCCTTTCATTCCGCAGTACCGCCTTATTCTCTCTTGCTAGGGCACAATAAAAGGCAAAAAGTAACCTCTCTTAATCACTACTATTTTTTGATTATCGAAAAATGCGTGCTAAGACTAAACTTTAATTCTGAGCTTAAAGAAAGGGGAGAACTAATAGGTGATGTACTTTAGATATTTTGGTAGCAAGCATAGCACTGGCGAACAATGAAAAATTAATTACAAGGAATATCAAGCATTATAACCGAATAAGGGAGTTAGAAATAGAGAGTTGGTGATATTTATGATCCATCAACACTAAAAGTACCACATTTTAATCACCGCCCTTATGTTTATTCTTCTATAATCTCTCTAACTCGTATTAAAACCGTTGGTTTTGGTTTTTCTTAGCTCTCCGCTCCGCCATTCTGTGACCATTATGCGACCGTTCTCAGCATGTTAGAAAGTGCGCACTTTTTGCTGTTATACTATTGTATAATTCGTTTTGGATCGGGGCCATGAGTTCCGCTAGATTTGGACAAAAATGGACCGCGTTGTACAATTTGCTTCAGGAAGTGCTTAAGTACCTTTGGCTACTGCTTGAGAAAGTATGTGATCAACATAGGCAAAACAGGTACTAACGGCAAAAAATAAGTAATGAACAACTTAAATATACCAAAGCGTATCAATGTGTTTGGACCTCCGCTAACGTTCTTATGAAGTTCCTTTAGAAACTTAAGCCGTTCCAAATCGGCATTTTCTAATTTATCGATTTTTTCATACAAACTGTTTATTTTACT
>JAYEJE010000008.1:0-3272 GCA_034660415.1 Methanobacteriota archaeon
CTTCACTTCTGTTCCTTGATGGTCTACCATCGAATAGTAGCTCATCTTTTTATGTACATCCAATCCTATATCCATATTGCACCTCCTTCTTCTCCGATTTATAAGGAGGTGTTTTTCATGTAGTCATAATTGTATTTGTGGATTGATGATAAATAGATGTGAGAGGTGGGACGTGAGAAGAGAATGAGAGTAGTGATGAAATTCGGTGGTACTGCAGTCGCAAATGGCGAAAAGATAAAGACAGCGGCAAATTTGGTGATGCAATCCAAAGAAGCAGCAGAAAATATGGAGATTGTCGTTGTGACCTCTGCGATTTATGCTGTCACTGACAC
The DNA here is from genome assembly GCA_034660415.1 of Methanobacteriota archaeon. Lineage (GTDB taxonomy): Archaea > Halobacteriota > Syntropharchaeia > Alkanophagales > Methanospirareceae > Methanophaga. The sequence goes on from JAYEJE010000008.1 coordinate 333, forward strand.
AATCTATGAGCAGGCGAATAGGATAGCAGAAGAAGGTAAAGAGGAAAAGGTGAAGGAGTTCGTAGAGGAATTACGAAATAAGCATAATATGGTGGCTTCTGTGGCGATAGGTGACACACAGGTATTAAAAAAAGTGAAGGGCGAAATAAAAGAAAGAATAGCGGAAATGGAGAAAGCTTTGATTGGTATCTGTCTTTTAGGTGAATTAACATTAAGATCTCTTGACTACATCTGCTCTTTCGGTGAACGATTGGCTGCACCCATACTGGCTGGCGCGATACAATCCGCAGGTATAGATGCAGTGCACTTTACAGGCGGTGACGTCGGGATAATAACAAATGCAGAATATGGTAGTGCACAATTGATGGGAGGTGTAGAGCAAGAGGTAAGAGCGCGAATTATGCCTTTGTTAGGAGATAAGATACCTGTTGTGTGTGGATTTACAGGTGAAACGAAAGATGGGAAGATAACAACTCTTGGTCGGGGTGGCTCGGACTATACAGCCACTATAATAGGGGCGGCGATAGATGCCGATGAGATATGGCTCTGGAAGGATACCGATGGTATAATGAGTGCAGACCCCAAACGGATAAAGAATGCGAGAAAGATACCCTATATATCATACATAGAGGCAATGGAATTATCATATTTCGGCGCTGCTGTACTCCACCCTAGGGCAATAGAGCCCGCAATGGAAAAAAAGATCCCGATTAGGGTGAAAAATTTGCTCAACCCCGATGACGAAGGCACGCTTATCGGAGAAGAGCAAGAGAAGACCAAAAAGGCCGCTAAAGCTATTACGCTTATTGAAAACACCTCAATTGTCAATATCGCGGGAACCGGTATTGGAAGTATATCGGACGTTGCATCTCGTATATTCTCTGTCCTGGCTGCTAAAAAGGTAGACATCATCATGATAAGTCATGGCTCCTCGGAAAGGACATTATCTCTTGTTATTGATAGCGCGCAATTGGAACGAGCTATTGATGCTATACAAAGTATACACGCAGTTGACACGGTAATCAGGGACATATCATACAATAGCAACGTTTGTACAGTGGGTGTTGTTGGCGTGGGTATGGCAGGAACAGTAGGAGTCGCAGGTAAAGTCTTCTCCGCTCTTGGCAATGAAGGAATAAGTGTGAAAATGATCTCTCAGGGCAGTTCGGAATTTAATATCTCTTTTGTGGTACAGAAGGAGGAAGCATATAAAGCAGCGCAAGCAATACATGATGTCTTCGAGATGGGATCCTAAAAACATTTCTTTCAAAAAGTTTTAAAAGCTTTACCAAAGAAATAATGTACATTATGTAGAATGAAATGTTACAACCTTTTTATCATATGAGTGACATAAACTAAATGGGAGGTGAAAAAGGAAAGCGATGACCGAATCAGAAGTAGATAAGGATGGACAAGGTGGGACCGATCTGTTGGCCGGAGTAGATCTGAAGACAACGGAGGACATAGAAGTTCCGAAGTTACTGATAGACCAGGTAATCGGTCAGGAACGTAGCGTGGAGGTGATAAAGAAGGCAGCTAAGCAGAGTAGACATGTGATGCTGATAGGCACACCTGGCACAGGCAAGTCAATGCTTGGAAGTAGTATGGCGGAACTACTGCCAAAGGAGGAATTGCAAGATACATTGGCGTATCCTAATGCCGAAGATAAAAATAATCCGAAGATAAGAGTTGTTCCCCGCGGTAAGGGGAAAGAGATAGTAGATGCACAGAAGCAAGAAGTGCGGAAACGCATTCAGATGCGCAATACGTTCCTTATGTTCACTTTCTTCCTCATCATGGGTATGGGCGTTATTTATGCTTTCCAAGACGGTGAAATCAAGGTGGAGTATATTTTATGGTCAATAATTGCCGCTGCTGTTGTTCTTTTAGTCTTTAGATGGATGATGCCGAAAGAAGAGGCGATGATGCCGAAATTACTTGTTAACAATGCAGGACATGAGACTGCACCATTCGTGGATGCAACAGGATCGCATTCAGGAGCTTTACTCGGCGATGTTCGACATGATCCATATCAATCAGGAGGATTAGAGACACCCGCACATGATAGAGTAGAAGCGGGCGCTATCCACAAGGCACATAAAGGCGTTCTTTTCATTGATGAAATAAATACGCTGAGGGTAGAATCGCAGCAAAATCTACTCACTGCTATGCAGGAGAAGGAATATGCCATAACCGGTCAATCAGAGAGAAGTGCCGGGGCAATGGTAAAGACAGACCCGGTACCCTGTGATTTCGTTATGATCGCTGCCGGTAATCTGGATGCCGTAGCAGGTATGCATCCTGCACTACGTTCTCGAATAAAAGGCTATGGCTATGAGATATACATGAAAGATTCGATGGACGATACGGTAGAGAATAGAAAGAAGCTTATCAGATTCATCGCTCAAGAGGTAAGGAAAGACAAAAAGATACCTCATTTCGATACGAGTGGTGTGAAAGAGGTAATAAGGGAAGCGCGGAGAAGATCCGGCAGAAAAGGTCACCTTACTCTTATTTTACGTGACCTCGGCGGATTGGTGCGAGTGTCAGGCGATATAGCGCATGCAGAAGGCGCTAAATATACTACTGGCGAGCATGTGATAAAAGCAAAAGCAATGGCAAAGTCGGTCGAGCAGCAGTTGGCTGATGAGTATCTTGAGCATAAGAAGGATTATCAATTATTCAAAACAGAAGGGGTAGAGGTAGGACGGGTGAATGGACTTGCAGTAATGGGTGATACCGGTGTCATGCTCCCGATAATCGCGGAGGTTACGCCCGCGCAATCGAGAGAGGAAGGACGGGTAATAGCAACTGGTAGATTGCAGGAGATAGCGCAGGAAGCGGTACAAAATGTCTCTGCAGTATTCAAAAAAATCACTGGGAAGGACCTATCACGTAAAGATATACATATCCAATTTGTAGGTACGTACGAAGGAGTGG
>JAYEJE010000009.1:0-3272 GCA_034660415.1 Methanobacteriota archaeon
TGGATTTATCTCTGCAACGCTAGCTTCGCTCGATCCGCAGGAAGGGCATATGCTTGTTTCAATCCTTGTTTTAGTGGATTTATCTCTGCAACACGGAGTAGAGATATATGAAGCGGATATACTCACTATGTTTCAATCCTTGTTTTAGTGGATTTATCTCTGCAACGGAGAGGAATATGACTTCGATGAAAATGAGGTATAGTTTCAATCCTTGTTTTAGTGGATTTATCTCTGCAACAACCTCTGCGCCGACCGTACGTGATGGCGCACTGGAGTTTCAATCCTTGTTTTAGTGGATTTATCTCTGCAACCCCGGCAGAGTTCAACTGTGCTATTTCCGCAGCGGTGTTTCAATCCTTGTTTTAGTGGATTTATCTCTGCAACTACACATTGTTTCAATAGTTGCGCTCCCGCGTGCTTTGGTTTCAATCCTTGTTTTAGTGGATTTATCTCTGCAACAGAGAGAATATGACTTAGAGAAATGGCTGTGAAATGGTGTTTCAATCCTTGTTTTAGTGGATTTATCTCTGCAACAGCCGCGATTTCCCCTTCTTTATCCCCTTTTCTCCTATTTCCTTGCTCCTTTTCTTCATCATCTTTTCACATATGGTTTTTATTTAACCCTATATAAATACATGCAATTAGTTTAGCTAACCACAAGAATACACAGATTCAGACGATAAATTGTGAAGATGCACCGGGTCAAACAGGTATCGGACATCATTTTCGTATCACTCGTTTAACCGTCCCAAACCCCCTTGAAACCGACTTCCCCAGCCCCATGAAATCAGGGATCGTGAAATTCACCATGAACACGCCCAAGAGCCCTATGAATGGCGTGCCTTTGATCACGCACTTCCGCCGTCTCAACCTACCGATTTCAAGTCTTATATCGTCCAGGACCACATAATCCAGCCCTTTCGATGCCGACAGGATATTACCTATGAGCGTCCTTCGTAATAGCTCTCTGCGTTGTTCACGCTTGGATTCTAAATATCGCTGGTAGTTGTTCTGACTCAATGCGATCCAGGGCGTGATGAATTCATAGCTCAATATCTCTGTGGCGATACCGAACTCCTCCTCTTTTAATGTTATGCCGCGTTCTACAATTGTATATACGTTTTCGCCTAATTGTATCGTGTCGTATTTGTCGTAAATTTCTTTTAAAACTTCCGCACCTTCTTCTATGCCTAATACTATTGCAGCACCGTCTATTATTTTGTACTGGATACGCGGGTACCGGTAAAGCAGCTTGTCCACATCTATATGCTGATGCAGTAATGCGTATTCGTTGAACCTCGTGGCGAAGAAGCCTCTTAGTTTCGCAGCGGATGCTTCTACGGGTCTGTCCGATTTCAGGGTCAGGCGTAGGGTTTTGAGGTGCATGGGATCACCTAAAAAATTAAATACTAAATGCATATTTAATATAATAAGAGAAGCCGCAGATAAAAGATAAAAGGCAAGATATTAATAATGGCGAGCAAAAAAGTATTTCTGGTGTCTATCACCCAGGAAGGTAAACTCTTTGTGGCTAGGTGTCCAGAACTTGGCGTGACATCACAGGGCGAATCTCTTGTGGAAGCATAGAAGAATCTCAAAGAAGCTATCGAGCTTTATATCGCGAGTTTCTGGCTTGACGACCTGCCCGGAGTGTCCGTTAACCCATACTGGACAACAGTGGAAGTAGAGAACTTGCAAAGGTACGTTACTTGACTTCCTACATCAAGCAGGGTTAAATAAAGATGAACTAATCGGACTTCTTAAATAGAGGCTCGTAGTTTCGTGGCGGATGCTTCTGCGGGGCGGTTGTATCAGGGTCAGACGTAGGGTTTTAGGTGCATGGGATTTTAGAAGATTAAAGTGCCACTGCCGGGAGGGTCTCTTTTGAAACCTGTTTCTGGATCATAGCCATTTCCTTGATCTATCTCAATCTTTGAAATACGTCCAATACCCATTTTTTCATCAAAACCAACTTGATTTTTAAATTTTTCAGGAACAGAAATCACATAATCGTAGAATTTCTTTTTAATCTCTAAAAATAGCTTTCTGCGTTCAAATAGGTTGTTTTCTTCTTGAATACCCTGATATATTTGCCAGATTCTTTTGGCATCGTCATCAAGTTCGATGAAGACATCTACTTTTTCATAATCCTGCTTTATCAACCTAAAATTCTTCTGTAGCGACTCAAACTTCAAATCAAAAAGATAAGAGACCATTTTTTCTGATTCGTCATTACTCATCGCATCTTTAACCTTCATGTAGTATTCATTCGTTATTTCTAAAAATAATGGCTCGTTTATCTCAGAAAAACTTTTCAAGACTTGATAAGTCTTATCGATTAGAATAGGTTTGTCTCCGTAGATATACTGATAATATTTTTTGCTGTTTGTATCCATCAAAACAAAAACTTTTACCAACCCCATTTCATCATTTCTATAATTCCTGTTACATCGTCCTGCGACCTGATTGATCGAGTCAAGCGTTGAAAAATCTCGGTAAACAATGTCCACATCGATGTCCACACCAGCCTCAATGAGTTGGGTGCTCACAATGACCTTTCTGCCCTTGTTCGTTTTAATGTTCCCAATCCTGCTCAAACGCTCTTTTGGTATGATGTTTGTGGAAAGATAATAATAACTCGTTTTTTCTGTTTCAAAAGACTTTAGATGTTCATAGAGTTCTTTTGAAGAGTTGATGGTATTTAACACAATCAAAAAATCCTTTTCCTTGTTTTTTTCAGTTTCCTTTCTTACGATTTCTTTGAATTCATCAAAAGGTGTAATTTCCAATACGGGTATTAACTCAATGCGATCGAACTCGTTAAAATATTTCGTTTTATCTTTCACCAGCTCAGTAATTTCTGTTTCCGGTTCAAATATAAGTGGTTGTGTCGCGGTTACAAATATGAAATATGTGTTGAAACACTTTGAAAAAACCGATATTAACTCTTTAAAGAGCAACCAGTACTCGTGAGGAATGGATTGAACCTCGTCTAATATGACAATAGAATTTACAATATTGTGGTACTTCCGAAGAGCTCGATTTTTATTTGAGATCAACGTATGGAAGAATTGCACAAATGTAGTTACAATTATTTCAGAGTTCCATCCCTCAATCAAAAATAGGCTTTCAGTTGTTTCAAACTCATTATCTTTGGTTTCAAAGAAAATATCTGCAAGATGGTGATGTTTTAATAAAATATCTGTTGTGGGAGGTTTTCCACTTACTTTTTCAAACACATCCTCAAAAACGTCAAAATTCTGATCGATTAT
>JAYEJE010000010.1:0-3244 GCA_034660415.1 Methanobacteriota archaeon
CGACTGAAGTTGATCTAACATAGGTTCAAGGTCCTTATCAGTTCCTCCGATAGACTTATCAACGTAGATATTTCTTACGACTCCCTCAATTGATGGAATAAAGGTTTTAAGAGAACTTATATAACCCATATCTTGAAAAGACTTTAAACCTGCTTCTATTTCATTTTCTTGTCCTTTTACGATTTCACTATTCAAAAATAAACCCCGTAGTTTTTCAATTGTTTCCGAATTTGAATAGTACGATAAAAGATCGGGTGAAAAGTTTAGTTCCTGGCGATATAACATCTCAACAAAAGTTGACAATGGGTCTGATTCACTATCCAATATGATTTTAAGTATAACTTCCCCAAATTTTGTTACTTTGATTATATATCCCATATCGTACTGGAAATCTCTAACCCCCCCCCTGCGTATGCTACTTCAAATTCTATTATGCCCATTTCTATTAATCTACGTAACCATTTACCAAAATAGATTTCTGGGATTTCATCGGGTGTATAGTCGAAAAAATGTTTTTTAACTGTATATATCCACTCTAGATAATTTCGTGAAACATGCCAAACATCGTCTTTTCCTCCTGATTGATGTAGATCCAACAGTATTAAGAATTTTACCGCTTGCATTGATGACAGCTTGATGAATGCCAACCCTAAATTAGTTACACGCCATTTCTCACCATTCCAATGAAATAAACTGTTTTGCTTTCCATATTCAATTAAATCAGGTATATTTTCGTATTCAGAACCTCGTGAAAAAAATCGTATTGATTTGAATATCGCCTCATCTACCGGATTTTCAAGTTCTTCACGTTTAGCCCATTCCCCCTTTCCTTTCTGTCTTAAGATGTCATCTATCAGTAGCTCTAAGAATCTGTAAAGTTCTTCTTCTGTTGAAATACCGCATTTATCTATCAAGTATTGGTACGCGTATTTTAGCACTTTGTCCAATTCACCATACCTAATTTGTTCGTCGAATATTTGTGCCGCATATTTATCTTTTCGGATTCTAAGTTGTGTGATGAAATATTCTCTTAACCTTCGATTTAGTTTGAGAGGGATATCTATCGCACTTGGTTTGACATACAAAGGGTCTTCTGTTATTTTCAGTATAATAGTCCTAAGTTCTTCGGTTAACATGGTACGTGTTATTAATTGGGTTCATTATATAAAATTTAATTGCTAAAGTTGCATACATCTTCTTTTAAGCCCCAACCTCTCCACCACCCGGAATGAAAGCACATTTAATAGATGAATACCTAAAAATTATAGAGGAGCATAAAACAGCCCTTCCTCCTTAAGGAGTACTGGCCAAATGGCACAACATAAATTGCGGGAGCATCCCCTTTGCTGCATAGTACTTTTTCCACTTCTTCTAATCTTTTTGCCACTTTAAATCTCATCTTCTCACTCTAAACTTCTTTTCATCTAATATAATTAAACACTTGCCTAACTCTTCCAAGTTTGCCGTTCTTAAGAATTTTTCAAGCACCAGATTGACTCGTTCAACAGTCGGCAGACGGATTCTTAAAACAATTATTCCAACTTCTTCTCTCCGGGAAAAATAGTAAATCCGACCGAAATCGAGGTCTAAAGTAATCACAAATCGGTCTTCCTCAATTGCCAGATTTACAATGGTCTCGTCATCAGACCCTTTTAGATGTTCTGGAACGCCTTTCACATCGTGGCCCAGCTCATTCAAAAACTTGATAGTGCGGTGAGATATATTCTCATCCACAATGAATTTCATGCTTCGACCTCTAACAGTAAAACTTCTTCACCCTTAACGACTCCCGAAGCGTACTCTATCGCCGCTTCTATGTCCGCTCTCTTCAAGTCTGGATAGGCTTCCATTATCCTCCCGAAGTCATATCCGGCAGCTACGAGCTCTAATATCAGATATACTGGTATTCTCGTTCCTTTTATCACTGGCTTCCCGCATAAGATTTTTGGATTTATTTCGATATGGGTCATTTTGTTTCTTCCTCCCTCTTTAATTTATATTAACGATTTCATGGTATAAATAAAGTCGCAGAGTAGGAGGAGGTCTTACGACCTCCGTCCCCTCATCGAACCGTACGTACGTACGGATTTTTCGTATACTGCTCTCCTTTGGCGTTGCCCCATTGCAGGGAGTGAGATCAACCTTCTCTTCTCACCAACCTCCAACAAGCGGTTTCAATACCCAAACCTTTTCGGATATCAGCGTGGCGTCTTTCTCATGAAATACATTCGCCGATTTCCTACTTGATTTGTGCATCTGTCTCACCTGTTGGCGGATTTCGCAAAAGCATGATTCCTTCGCATCAACCTTTTAGAAAAAGCTTGACCAAAAACGCTTCGCAGTCAGCGTTTTATCCTCCCAACTGTTACCAGCGTTCACAGGCACCGACATTATCGCTACTATTAAACTTTTTAAAAAAGTTTAATCAAAAATCAGTTTCTTTGGTCAAGCTTTCTTTTTGAAAGAAAGGTTGCGGGTAAACAGCACAGGAGGGATTTTAACCCTCCTGTTGATTAGTTTACGAGGCACGCAGCCACCCCGCAATGAAAGAGCTTGTCCCATAATCAGACATTTTGCGAAATTGAATGCGTACTTTTGATTATAAAGCCCTATCTAAACTTCTTTTTATGGAATTTTGAATTGTGAGACAGGCTCTGAAATTGCGGGGTATCCGCGGGCGGGCATGTGGGACCGTGCAAAGTCACTGTTTCATTCCTTTTCGGGTGAATCGATAGTAATTATGCTATCTATCTTTTCGCCATCCCCCCTCGGAAATGCAAACCAATCATCATATCCATATAGCTCATTAAATTTTAAATGCTCGAACAATTTAGAGATAAAATATGCTGGAGCCTGTTGTTTAGTTTTAAAAGCTCCAAATCCATGGTAGACCGTTTTGAGATATATGTCCTGATTTAGGCACATGTGATTTACTGTTCCTTCCACCATACCACGGGATGTGTCGATTTCTGGATTATTTAATATCGCATCCCAGTGATTTTTATATGCCTCCAGAACAGCCTCGTGGTTCATTTCCGTATCGTATGAGAAAATACCATTGAAGAAATGGACTGGAGAATGAGGTTGTTTCTTATTCCGTAGCACTTCAATAGCATTTCTTGAGGCTTTTTCAAGGATTTCTTCCAAGTCTTTTTTTGAATTGCGAATATTGGTCTTAACTTCGATTATTGCAAATATTGGTTCGGGATGAAGGATAACAAAATCTTCCTCTCTAAACAATGGG
>JAYEJE010000011.1:0-15952 GCA_034660415.1 Methanobacteriota archaeon
TGTACCCATGTTTACTGTATGATGTGTAGAGTAAACGAAATAAGTATTAAGGAGGAAAAAAAAATATGGCAGACGAGATAGATTTATATGATGACAGAGGTAGCGTATTAGCGAAGGGCGTACCACTAGAAGCGATCAGTCCGTTGAAGAATGCTGCGATAAAGAAGATTATCAGCATGACCATTCGGACCGGTGCGATTGACATGGCGGGCCTGGACAAGAAGTTGAAGACAGGGGCAATAGCCGGAAGAGGTATGGTAATCCGGGGCGTAGGAAGAGACATCCCTGTACTAGACAAGGTGAACGAGATAGCGAAAGAAGTAGAGGACATGTTGCGTGTTGAACCAGGCGATGACACGAATGTCGAGTTAATTGCAGGAGGAAAGCGGATGTTGACGCAGGCGCCAACGGCAAGGATCCTATCAGATTACTCCGCAGGTCTAACATCGGCAATGGGTGCGCTGACACACGCGATAATAGACGTATGCGACGTGAGTATGTGGGATGCACCGTACGTGAAAGCAGCAGTATGGGGAATGTACCCTCAGAATCCAGACCCGGCAGATGGAGCAGTAAAGATGCTCGTGGATATACCGATGAAGAACGAGGGTCCGGGATTCACGCTGAGGAACATACCTGTGAACCACTTAGCGGCGACTGTGCGGAAGAGAGCGGTTCAGGGTGCAGCATTAACCATGATCCTGGAAGAGGCAGCGCAGTTTGAGATGGGTAACTGCATGGGACCCCATGAGCGTGGGCATCTTCTGGACCTGGCGTATGAGGGACTGAATGCGAACAACCTCGTGTACAACCTGATAAAGGATAACGGGAAGACAGGTGCATTAGGCGATGTTGTGTATAGCCTGGTGGATAAAGCAAAAGCAGATGGCGTGATAAAAGCTAAGAAGAAGCTGGGATCCGGGTACACGGTTTATGAGGCACCAGATCCACAGCTGTGGAATGCATATGCAGCTGCGGGAATGCTTGCAGCGATATGCGTGAATTGCGCAGCTATGCGTGCAGGTCAGTCAGTACCAGGATGTATCATGTATTACAACGTGTTGCTGGAGCATGAGACAGGTATGCCTGGAGTGGATAATGGAATGGCACAAGGTGCTTCTGTATCGAGTTCGTTCTTCTCGCACTCGATCTATGGAGGCGGAGGACCAGGAGTGTTCTACGGGAACCACATCGTTACGAGGCATCCAAAAGGTCAGTTCATACCATGCTTCTGCGCTTCGATGTGCTTAGACGCGGACACGATGTATTTCTCGCCGGCGAGGACATCTGCGCTGTATGGTGAGGTGCTGGGTGCGATACCTGAGTTTGCGGAGCCAATGAAAGCGGTTGCAGAGGCCATATAATAAGGAGGAAAGAAAAAAAATGCCACAATATTGTCAAGGAAAAACACATATAGCTGATACACGAAGAAAATACATGAACCCAGACGTCAAGTTAGAGAAGCTGAGAGACATAGCGGAAGAGGACATTGTGAGATTACTTGCACACCGTGCTCCAGGGGAAGAGTACAAGAGTATTCATCCACCTCTGGAAGAGATGGAAGAGCCGGATTGCGCAGTTCGTCAGATGGTAGAGCCAACAGAGGGCGCAAAAGCAGGTGACCGAATAAGATACGTGCAGTACACCGATTCGATGTTCTTCTCACCGATAACGCCTTATATGCGTGCACAGTCTGCGTTTAACAGGTATAGAGGTATAGACCCAGGAGTGCTATCAGGGAGAGTTATCATAGAAGCGAGAGAGAGAGACGTAGAGAAGATAGCCAAGGAAACTCTCGATAGTGAGCTCTTCGATACAGCAAGGACCGGACTGAGAGGAAGGACAGTGCACGGGCATGCGGTTCGACTGGATGCGGACGGTATGATGTTCGATGCTCTGCGGAGATGGTCAATAGATGAGCGCACAAAAGAGGTTACTTACGTGAAGGACATGATCGGCGGTGCGATGGACAAAGAGGTAGTATTAGGAAAGCCACTGCCAGAAGAAGACCTACTGAAGAGGACGTGCATGTACAGGAACGCGCAAGGCGGAGTCTGGCAAGAGGAAGATGATCCGGAGTCAATGGACGTATGTGCAGAGATACACTGGAAGAGAACGGTCGGTGGATTCCAGCCCTGGAAGAAAATATCAGAGATAAAAGGTGGAAAGAAAGACATAGGCGTGAAGAACCTGAAGTTATTCGTACCAAGAGGAGGAGTATTATAAAATGCCATATAATGATATACAGCATAGTTTCATGAAGGCGATGTCAGATAAGTTCGAAGAGAAGCCAGAGGGAGTCAATACGAAGTTCTACGTGTATGGTGGTATAGCGCAGAAAGGAGGGATGAGGAAGCGAGAGTTCATAGCTGAAGCACAGAAGATCGTAGATAGCCGGGTATCAGGTACGCCAGCGTACAATCCTGATGTAGGGATGCCACAAGGGCAGAGATTCTTGATGCCTTACATGATGAACCACACGGACATCATGGTGAACGCGGACGATCTGCACTGGATAAACAATGCAGCAATGCAGCAATGCTGGGACGACATGAAGAGAGGTATCGTCTTAGGTCTAGACGATGCACACGGCCTGTTAGAGGCGAGATTGGGTAAGGAAGTTACGCCCGATACAATAAGCCACTACATGGAAGTTTTGAACCACGCATTACCTGGTGGTGCGGTCATTCAGGAGCACATGGTGGAGACGAAGCCAATGCTCGTAAATGACAGTTACGCGAAGATATTCACCGGTGATGACGACCTTGCAGATGCAGTAGACAGGAGGTTCCTGTTAGACATAAACAAGGAGTTCGCAGCAGGCTGGGAGAAACCAGGCGAGCAGGCGGACCAGTTGAAAGATGCAATTGGTAAGAAGATCTGGCAGGTCCTGTGGATGCCTACCGTTGTAGGCAGGCAGTCAGACGGTGGAACGATGTTCAGATGGGTAGGTATGCAGGTCGGAATGACAATGATAAGTGCATACAAGTTGTGCGCAGGAGAATCAGTTACGGGTGAATTCGCATACTATGCGAAGCACGCCGCAGTGGTTCAGTTGTCAAACTACATGCCGGTAAAGAGAGCAAGGGCACATAACGAGCCAGGTGGAATGCCGTTAGGTATAAACGCAGACAGTGTGAGATCACCCGCATTGTTCCCGAACGACCCGATAAGGAATGAATTAGAGAGCATCGCAGTTGCTGCTATGGTCTACGACCAGTTGTGGTTCGGAACGTACATGTCTGGCGGTGTAGGATTCACGCAGTACGCATCTGCGACCTACACGGACAACATCCTGGAGGACTTCTGCTACAAGGGATGTGAGATAGGACTGGAATATGCAGACGGTCAGATGGCGTCGATAAAGGGCGACAAGCTCAACATGGACATCCTGGAAGAGATAGTAAGGGCAGAGAACGATTACTGCTTGACGCAATACGAGGCGTACCCGACAGTTGCGGAGTCGCACTTCGGTGGATCGGTTAGGGCATGCTGTGCAGCCGCGGGATGTGGTAGTGCCGTTGCATGTGCAACAGGACTTGCACAGCCAACGCTGAGTGCGTGGTCACTGTCTCAGTTGGGACACTACGAGCGTAAAGGCAGACTAGGATTCTTCGGATACGATCTGCAAGACCAGTGTACGGCATGTGGTTCGTATTCCTACCAGAGCGATGAGGGACTCCCATTCGAGATGAGAGGCGTAAACTATCCGAACTATGCGATGAACGTCGGGCATCAGAGTGCCTACGGCGGTCTGGTAGCGGGAGCACACTGTGCGAATCACGATGCATGGGTGCTGTCACCATTGTGGAAGGTGGCGTTCTCAGATCGTGACCTACCGTTCGACCGTGGATACGTAACCAGGGAGTACGGACTGGGAGCAAACAGGGAATACACCAATGTTGCAGGAGAAAGAGACCTGATCATCGCGGGACATTACGGCAGAGAATCTGGTGCAAAGTTGTAAATAACGCGAACGAACAAGAAAGGAAGTTTAAGGAGGGATGATTTTTCCTCCTTCTTTATTTATTTTTTCAATAGAAAAAACCACGAGATTTCACAAGATTAACACAAGAACATGTAATTCGTTGTATATAAAGTATAACTTCTACCTATAAATTTAATTTAGGACGCAGATTTACACGGATTTACACAGATTTGATTTCTTCTGCGTTAATCTGTGTCAACAATTTATTTTCTCGTGGAAATTCGTGTAATCTTGTGGTTATAAAAAGGAGCTAAACGAATACCTATTATTTATTTATTATGTGATTCATCTATAGACTGAGTAGAAGTCTGAAACTTTGAGAGTAAAAAGGGGGAAGAAAAGATGAAAGTTAAGGATGTTATGAGCGGTCCGGTAATCACGGAGGATGAAGACACTTCTGTTACTATAATAGCGAGGGACATGGAACTGTCGGAGATAGGTAGTGTAGTGATAACAAGAGAAGACAAACCTGTTGGGATAGTTACTGACCGTGATATCTCTATAAAGGTTTGTGCTGATATGGGAACACCAGGCGAGGTAGCGGCAAAAGGGATAATGACCTCTCCTTTGATTACTATCGGACCAGAAGCACCGGTGGAAACGGCATGTGAGCTCCTGGCTGAGACTGACATAAGACGGCTACCGGTGATGGAAAATGATAAGCTCGTGGGTATTATAAGCGTAAGAAATATATTGACCGGTGCACCGGAGTATGTGCAAAGATTCTATCCCGCGGAAGGCGAACTGGTACCGGAGCAATTGGAAGTTGGGGATGTAATGACCTTGGAAGTAATCACTGTGGATGAAGACACAGTTGTCTCTAAAATATCAAAGGACATGGAAGAATCAGAGATAGGGAGTGTAGTGATAACGAGGGGAGGTAAGCCTGTAGGTATGGTTACAGATCGTGACATAGCATCAAAAGTCATAATGGAAGATAAAAAGGCGAGCGAAATAAAAGCAAAGGATATTATGTGCTCTCCTTTGATCACCATAGGGCCAGACGCATCGGTGGAGAAGGCTTGCGGGATCATGGCTGCGAAAGACATAAGAAGGATGCCGGTGATGGATGAAGATAAGCTCGTGGGCATCATAAGCGTTAGAAATATATTGACAAGATCACCCGGGCATGTATACAAATTCTATCCGGGGGAATGAAAGGATAGTATCTGCTCAAAAACCTATGGATTTTTGAGCAGATAATGCAAAATGCAAAGTTCAAAAGTCAAAGTTCAACAGATGGCGTTAATGAGCGTTTAAAAGTCAAAAGAGCTTATTTCCATTCCCGTTTTATATTTTGCATTCTGAATTTCAATTTGCACTCTGCATTCGCCATTTATTGTCAAATTCTCCCTTTTCCTTTATGCTGGGATTTAGCTTATAAGAAAATATCCACTATTTCTCGCTTCGCCACATCTACCAACCCCCTGTCTGTTATTTTTAACTTCGGTATCACCGGTAAAGCGAGAAAAGACATTGCAATAAAAGGAGCAGGCAGTTTACAGCCCATCTCTGAAATATTATCATCCATCTCTTTTTGTTTTCGCATCACATAATCTAACCCGTTATCGCTCATGAGTCCAGCAATAGGCAGTTTTAACTCACTCGTTACTTCTTTGCCATTGCAAAGAACAATCCCACCACCTATATCCTTTAAACGGTTGCAAGCGAGAGCCATATCTTCTTCGTTTGTGCCTATAACGACAATATTATGCGTGTCATGAGCGATAGTGGACGCGATTGCACCTGTTTTCAATCCAAACCCTTTTACGAAACCCAAGCCCATATTACCGGAGTAATGGTGCCGTTCGAGAACGCCGATTTCTAATATATCACGAGCTATCTCTATGCCACTTATCTCTTCCACGAGCTCTTCCGTCTGGAGTTCTCCCTCTATCAAACCGATTATCCTCGCTTTTATTGCGCCTTCTTGCTCTATCACGAACTCATCAGGTTTCACTCGCATTATCCTTACACTTTCGCGATATTGTGGATAGTTAAAGCTATATTCAGAACGCTGCGCAAAATCGGGCTTCCCATTTACTATCACTTTCTCGACTTCAAAAGTATCTAAATTTTTTAAGAGTACGATGTCCGCGATTTTACCAGGGGCAATGCAGCCGATTTCGGCATCCAGTTTGAACCATTGTGCGGGATTTATCGTGCACATCTGCACCGCTTTCACCGGGTCTATCCCCTCTTCAATAGCTCTTCTCAAAACATAATCTAAATAACCCTCGTCCTTTAAATCGAGCGGTGTTCGGTCGCCGTCAGTGACAAGCATGCAATTCCTTGTATCTACGATCCGCAACAGAGGAGCGATCTTTTTCAGGTTTTTAGCCACAGATCCTTCTCTCACCATCACACGCATACCCAGCCGGAGCTTTTCCTGTGATTCTTCATATGTGGTATTCTCGTGGTCCGAGCCTGCACCACTTACGACATAAGCGTTTAGATCTTTACCGCTGAGTAATGGTGCATGACCATCAATTGGCATTTTTAGCGCCTTTGCGATCTCTATCTTCTCCCATACCTCTTTCTCTTTTGCTATGACACCAACGTAGTTCATCACCTCTGCTAGGCCGATGATCCCGTCCATTCGCAGTAGTTTCCTTATTTCTGTATGGTCTATCGTCGCACCTGAGGTCTCGAGCCCCAGCGAAGGGTCTGTAGAAGGCACACAAGAAGGAGCCGTACAAAATACTTTTAGTGCGGTGGTTCTTGCATCATCTAAAAGCGCTCTTATTCCCGCGATACCTAAGACGTTAGCTATCTCATGCGGGTCCGCAACCACAGCAGTCGTACCTCGGGGCACTACGGCCTTTGCAAATTCGCGTACCGAAAGCATACTCATCTCTATGTGTGTATGCCCGTCTATCAATCCCGGGACCGCATAGTTATCCTGGGCGTCTATCTCCAGCCTACCATCGTATCTACCTAACCCAGCTATCAAGTCATGAGCGATTGCAATATCGGTCTCGTATATCTCGCCACTGCATACGTTGACGAGGTTCACATTTTTCAGTACTAAATCCGCTTTTTTGTTGCCTAAGGCGATGTCTACTAAGTCATTCATTTTTTGGCATTTTAGGAAACTTTATAAATAGATAGAGCTCTATTTTTAATAAGTTCGTTGTATAAAAACATGGACTGATAGGTTAAATCAATAGAAAGATACATAGATATATGCGTAATAAAAAAGGAAGGTATAGAGTCGAAGGTTTTGTACGAGCGGATTTTGAAGGTTTCGGCAGATGAAAGATATGATATTGTGATATTCAATAAGATACCCTGGTATCTGAGGGGAGAGATACTGGAAAATAACGAGGTTATCTATGCAGAGGACGATGATGACCTGGATTTTTGGTTATACAAGCAATTAAAGATCTGGAACGGGATGAAAAGGAGGCAGCAGTTAGTATCTGCTGATGATTTAATCGCTAGAGCGGAAGAAGGGCGATCAAGAAGACAGAAAATAAATTATAGACACAGATTAACGCAGATTAACACAGATGATAAGAATCAACAACACGATTAAACTAAAATAAATCTGCGTAAATCAGTGTAAATCTGCGTCCTAAATTAAATAATTAGAAGTTATAGTTTATATACAAAAAAAAGGATCAAATCACTTGAACTCGAATTCAACATCAATCTTCTTACCTGCGATCTCCTCTAAGGCATCTAGCAAAAGCCGCTTCTTCGCTATAAGTTCCTCTTCCAGTGTATCTCTACGTCTCTTTGATCGGTCTACACCTTCTTCGAATCGCGTGAGTTGCCCCTTGGCAGAAGCAATAGATTGCTCGATCTCTGCTTTATTTCCAAGGATCGTCATATCAGCAAGCTTACCTTTACGCTCTTTTATTCTTGACTGTAACAGATCCCTTTTTCCTTTTATCGCGGCTAGTTCAGCATTTAAGAGATGATCTATCCATTTCAATGTTGTGTCCCGCTTTCGATCTTTTAGAATAGAGGCTTCACCTTCTATGACTTTCTTAATAGCGATGAGAGCGTCATTGATTTCCCCCTCGAGAGCTCGAATTGGGGACAACAGGATAGAAGATACCGCTCTCCGCTCTTCAGGAGTAAGTGTATGCCGCCCACTCTCATCCTGTTTCTTTAATAGGGTGAGTGGTTTTTTAATAGGGGCGAACAATTTGCTAACATCCGATTCAAGCACGTTTAAATCCGCCTCTAACCGTGATAATTCGGTTTCAAGCTCTTTGAGTTGCATCCATTCCGCGTCTTCTTCTATCTGCCGCAACCTCACCCCTTCTGTTTCTATTTTACTTTCGAGTACAAAACAGTCTTCTTCTTGATCACGAACATTCGCATTCTCCTTTTCTATCTCTGATTTTAGATCTTTTAGGGCCTGTATAATCCCCGGCACTTCCTCTAACTTCATTATATGGCGTTCTTTTTCCCGTATTGGTTTAATAAGTAGGTTAAGTGCAGTTTTCAGGCGTTTGAGATCGGATACAAGCACCTTAACTACATCAGGGAAAAGAGACCGAACATAGTAGATGCTCTTCGATGATTTGCCAAGAGTTGACTCTATGTTAGCGGATGTCAGTTTATAAAAGGATATTACAGTTTTATAATCGGTTTGCGTGGGAACCGAAATTTTTTCAGTCAGCGTATTGAGCTGTTTCACCATTTTATCTCGGTTTACCAGCCCTAATTTGGAGATATTAGCAGGCATATTCTCAACTGGTTCAGCGTCCTGAAGCTGGGTTGTATCCTGTTTGAGCCGATCACGTATATCCGCTATCTCACGAAATAACTTATCGGCAGTTGCACTCAGACTACGGAATATCGAGTTCGACACCAGCTCCAGCCAGGTATCTAGGCCATCGAAGGCGACGGTGGACGGTATTTCATCCTTACCAAAGATACTACTTAGCCACTTCACATGTTCCTGTAGGTGCTAGATAGGTTTATTGTTTTGCTTCCGCGATGCAACTTCCCGTTATTCTCCGGTAATGTTAAAAACATATGGTAGCACCTTTGACAAAGAACAAAATACCCAAAGAAGCCATGAAGATGGCAATTATGAGCATCGTCAATTCGTATCTCCGCCCGACAAAGAAATTCTTGCCTCGGGCGAAAGAAAAAGAGACGAAAGAGTACCAGGCGAAATCAGAAAGGAAATGCCCTATGGTAACCAAAATCACTCCGGCTAGGGCAAGCCACTCAAATCCAGTTAATAAAATCGGGTATCCTATTGCCATCCACCAGGGTATAAAGGCGGGATTGAAAGCAGTGAGTAGAAAACCGCCAAAAATCGAACTTTTATATTTATACTTTGTGCCTCTCAGTTCATTGCTTATCAGTTCCTCTTGTGACCATGACTTCACAGCCTTTGCCTCTTTAATAACACTTAATGACATTAAAATAAGTGCAATGCCGCCTATTAGATATATCCATGATTCTAATTGACTGAAATAGCTTTTCAATCCAAGTCCTAAAACAACAAGTGCTGTTATGATCACGCATTCAACGAAAACGTGACCTATTATAGTGAGAGGCCCTGATAACGCACCTTTCTTCAATGTGTCGGATATTACAAAAGCGAAAAGCGGTCCCGGTATCAAAGCGCCGCTCAGCCCAGTCAGAAACCCAATAGCTACTAGCGATGCACCGATTAAGAAAGGTGAAGCGGTCATTCTACTACTATAATAAGAGCGAGTGAAAAATATAAGCTTTTTCTCTTGACAAAATCATAAAAACTCGAAACGTATCAATCTATTTGTTAGGCGCATATATTACTTAGTAACTATTATTATTATTCAGTAACTTTTATGGAGAGACAAAAGGCGGGGGCTCGTAGCTCAGTGGAAGAGTGCCTCCTTCGCGAGGAGGAAGCCACGGGTTCAAATCCCGTCGAGTCCATAAGATAAGTAGAAGAAGAAATAAAAAAATGAACAAAAAAGGTGATGTGAGTACAGATGATGCCACAAATGGGTTATGATCGGGCGATAACAGTATTCAGCCCTGATGGAAGATTGTTTCAAGTAGAATATGCAAGGGAAGCGGTGAAAAGAGGAACTACCGCCGTGGGGATAAAGGCACAGGATGGTGTTGCGCTGTTGGTGGACAAGAGATTAACTTCCCGACTATTGGAAGGTGGCTCCGTAGAGAAAATATTCCGGTTAGACACGCATATAGGCGCAGCAACTTCTGGATTGGTAGCAGATGCGAGGATGCTGATAGATCGAGGTCGAATAGAATCACAAATAAATAAAGTCGTATATGACGAGCCAATAGCTGTGGAAACATTAGCGAAAAAGATATGCGATTATAAGCAAGCATTTACACAATATGGCGGGCTTAGACCTTTTGGTACCGCGTTGTTGATAGGTGGTGTGTACAATGGCAATATGTACCTCTTTGAAACTGATCCCAGTGGTGCATTACTGGAATATAAAGCAACTGCGATAGGCGCCGGGAGAAGCATAGTAACAGAGCTACTTGAGCAGCAGTATAAAGAAGGCATCAAACTTGAAGATGCCCTCTTGCTCGGTTTGGAAGCGTTGTATAAAGTAACAGAAGGAAAGATAGACATAACAACTGTGGATGTAGGTCTCGCTGAGTCAAAGACGAAAAGGTTCAGGATTTTAGAGGCAAAGGAGCTGGAACCGTACATAAAGAAGGTGCAAGATCGGGGAAAGAAGGCAGAAGAGTAAGGAAATGGTAAGTCTAGACAAAGCGGTGGTGGCCAGGTATAAGCACGGCAAGAAGAATTTTGAGACACTCGTTGATCCTGAGCTGGCATATCAGATCAGAAGTGGGGGTAAAGGTGAAGTTGGATCCGCTTTGGCTGCTGATGAGATTTTTACAGATGCTTCAAAGGGTGAAAAGGCAACAGACGGGGATTTGATGGACGTTTTTTCTACCACCGATGTGGTGGAAATAGCGGAGAGGATAATAAAAGAAGGCGAGGTGCAACTGACTGCGGCGCAAAGGAGAAAGAAGGTTGAGGAGAAAAGGAAAATGGTGATAGACCAGATAGCTCGTATCTCTATAAACCCGCAGACTAAAACACCTCATACTCCTACAAGAATAGATATTGCTATGACCGAGGCTAAGGTGCACATTGACCCCTTTAAAAGTGTAGACGAGTTAGTAAATGAGACGGTGAAGGCTATACGGCCAATAATTCCGATAAAGATAGAGGAGAGCGAGATAGCGATAAAGATCCCTGCGGCATACACAGGGAGAGTATATGAGCTAAAGGGTAATTATAGCGTGATAAAGGAAGAGTGGCAAGGAGATGGTTCATTCGTAGCGGTGGTGAAAATACCGGCGGGAATGAGAGATGAACTATTCTCTTTTTTGAACCATATAACAAAGGGAGATGTTCAAACAAAGATAGTAAAGTGATGTACCATGTATAAAGTAGTGGTTCCTGGGGATTTTATCTCGACTGAGGTGAATCGTGCAGGCGAGGGCACTTACGTTGAAGATGGCAATGTTTATGCACTGAAATATGGCGTAGTGGACGATAGAGGCACGATAAAAGTAGTAGCACTTTCCGGAAAGTATATGCCAGTGAACGGAGACGTAGTAGTAGGGAAAATAGCCGAGATTTCGTTCCCTTATTGGATTGTTGACATTGCATCACCTTACGAAGCGCGATTACACAAATCTGAATTTGGAAGGGGCGAGAAGATAGATTTTGGTAACATGTGTGAGTATCTTGATATTGATGATTTAATTGTAGCGAAGGTAATGAATGTGGATGTAATGATGAGGATAGATCTGGCATTGAAGAACGAATTCAAGATGGATGGCGTCGGTAGATTGATAGAAGTATCACCTACTAAGGTACCACGCATAATAGGACGGAGTGGTTCGATGATAAGGCTGCTGAAGGATAAATGTAATTGCTTTATCTTTGTCGCAAAGAATGGTCGTATCTGGATAAAGGGCCGTAGCGCAGATATGGACATCGCTTCGCAGACGGTGATGAAGATTGCGAATGAGGCTCATACGTCCGGGTTAACAGATCGGGTGGCACATTTTTTAGATTCGTTTAAAAGTGAAAAAGGAGAGGGATAAGGGAGAAGAATGAAAGAAGGAAAAATGGAGCTTATAAAAGATGGGAAGAGATTGAGTGGTAGAGGTTTTGAAGAGCTCAGGCCTATAAAGATAGAAGTGGGCGTGTTAAAAAGGGCCGATGGGTCATGTTACTTTGAGTTAGGGGATAACAAGGCGCTTGCTGCGGTATATGGGCCTAGGGAGATGCATCCAAGGCATTTTCAAAATGCGAAAATGGCGGTAGTCAAATACCGGTATAACATGGCTCCTTTTTCGGTAGATGATAGAAAGAGGCCGGGACCGGACAGAAGGAGTCAAGAGATATCGATGGTTAGTAGGAAAGCGTTAGACCCTGTTATACTAAGAGAGCTCTATCCGAAGACTGCGATAGAAGTGTATGTAGAGGTACTTCAGTCGGATGCAGGTACGAGAACAGCGGGCATAAATGCGGCTTCTGTTGCGCTCGCGGATGCCGGGATACCAATGAGAGATTTGGTTTCTTCTGTTGCCATTGGTAAAATAGATGGAGAAGTGGTATTGGACCTGGATGCAAAGGAGGACAATTTCGGTGAGGCTGATGTGCCAGTAGCAATGGTTGCAAGGACAAACACAATTACGCTGTTGCAGATGGATGGTCGACTTAAAAAGGAAGAATTTGAACGTGGGTTGAAGATCGCGATGAATGGTTGTCGTAAGATATACGAGTTGCAAAAAGCCGCGTTAGTTGAGAAATATAGCAAGAGTGGAAATGAGGAGTGAAAAATAGAAATGGGACAGGAAGTTATAGAGGATATAAGGAAGGATTACGTGTATGACCTGATAGAAAAGGGAAAGAGGGCAGATGGGCGCGGATTTCTCGATTTTCGTGATATCATCGTAGAACGGGACCTAATAAAGAAGGCCGAGGGCTCAACACGGGTGCAGATAGGCGATACAGTAGTTTTAGTAGGTGTGAAGGTTGAACCCGGTGAACCTTTCCCAGATACTCCTAACAAGGGGATTTTAATGACCAATGCAGAGCTTGTACCACTGGCATCGCCGGAATTTGAGTCGGGACCGCCGGGTGAAAACAGTATAGAACTGGCAAGAGTTGTAGATAGGGGTATTAGGGGCTCAGAAACGATAGATTTGGAGAAGTTATGTATAAAAGAAGGGGAGAAAGTTTGGATGGTTTTTATAGATATACATACTTTGGACAACGATGGTAACTTGGTGGATGCCGCTGCATTGGGTGCTATTACGTCTCTTTTGAACGTTGATATACCCTATGAGCAATATGGGTTAACGGGGGAAGACACATTGCAGATACGGGACACACCTGTTGCGGTAACAGTGGTGGAAATCGGAGGCAACCTCTTAGTGGACCCAAATGTATATGAAGAGAGTGCAGCCACGAGCAAGTTGACAGTGATTTCAAATGCAGATGGGTCAATATCCGGACTGCAAAAGAGTGGCAGTAATGGCTTAACGGAAGAAAAGATAGTAAAGATGACTGAAATAGGGATTGAAAAGGCGCGAGAAATAAGGGAGAAGTATTTACCTAAAATTTAGAGCAATCATTTGGTGGTATAGTAATTTCACTGAAAAATTCGACAGTGCAGGGCAGAGCAAATACTTTTTCTCGTTTTTGATTTCAAGTGTGTGTTTGAGCCCGATTTTTTTTCGTCTTCAACTTCAGCCTATAATAGTTTAATGGATGAGAAATCTTCTCACATATGTCGTCACTTCCAATACAGTTGCCATAAGTGCGCATTGTCGCACAGGACGGTGCGGTATAACGAACACTTCCCGTACCGCCTGCAATATGCCGCACCTGATACCTTGTTCGCTCTTCATCAAAATCCGGCGAGTTCTTGTAAATCTCTATTATCTCATCCTCACTCAGCCCTAAATTCAGTAAAAAAGCAGTAACTGCAAATCGCGCACCGTGAGTGACATTTATACCCTCTTTTAAGTTGCTCAGAATGTGGGATATACAAGGCGGGAAACTGTTTGGGTCTTTTACGATGAAGCCTTCCGCATCGCCGAACCTCTTTCGTGTTTCCTCTAACTCGCGTTTTATATCCTCGGTATAGCCTCTTATCGCATCACATACATCTGCGGGAACGTTCAAAGGCAGGTCTTTCATTATCCTTTCATAGATTGCTTCCTGGATAATTCGAATAAATTCGCTCTTTCCTAGCTTCACACGTCCCTTCTCCAATCCACGGTTCACCAGTTTCCATTTTTTATCATGTAGATTAGCTGTGAACCGCAAGTAATCAACAAACGGCATCTGAACATGCTCACGGAAAAAATCCACACGTATGCTAAACTCTTCGGCCATCTCATAAATAATATCACTGTCCGTGCTGGAATCTGCTAATAACTTTTCGTGTGCAGCTTTAGCTTCGGATAACACATATCTACGGACAAGGTGCTCGTCATGGATGCATGAGACAAGAATACGAGCAAAAGGATAAGATAGTAATTCCATCTCCGCTTGCGCGTTGGTGATTACAGCAGGCTTTATGATCACTCTATCTTTTATCGCTTCTAATATCCTAGCCTTACCTCTCAGTCTCGCACGTTCAAAAGCAGCAGAGCTTATTAAATTCTCCAGCGAGGCACCGGACTCTTCTACATATTTCGACGCCGAGGAAAGGAAAGGATAAAAGCATAAATGTATGGAATTCCGTTCCATCTTAATCGCCCTATTTTTCAGTTAATCAATCTAAATTTTGTAACATCAAGGGTATTTCTCTTATAGCTCAAAGTTACTTTTTCTTCTGCAAAAACTATCCAGATATCTATTGTATCCTGTTCGTAGGCAGTTTTATCTTGAATCACTTTCTGAACTTCTGTAAGCGGTATTAGCAATACACCATTCCGGGATACTAACAGATAGCCCTCTCCCTTTTGTAATGAATCAATGAAACTTCCGGGTTTACGCCCTCTAAAAGTAATTTGCCAACCTTTTGGTTTTTTACTACCTGGACGGATAAACGCTTTTTTACCATCAATTATAGCCTCATATCTTCCCCCTTCTCCAATTTTTCTGCCGCTTTTCTCAAGTATCTTCTTCAATTCATCACCAAATACTTCTTCTTGACCCTTCTCTTCGAGAACTTTTGTGATGACATTCTTCTTGAGCAAGAAGAAATTTAGCTCCTCTCTCAATGTGCTTACTAAAAATTTTTGGATGGCATTAAGCTTTTGTGGCTCTCCCTGCGCTACTACGGTATATTTGTTGGCTTTAAACAATTTAATCAGGTATAATTCCAACGCTTTCCTGACGACAGTATCATTAAAATCCGATTGCATGGCGGGACGACCATCATTGATTATAAGAGCTTCACTCCAATTTTTTATTTTATCTTCAGGATTGCTCATGTGCGTTTTCAGTCGAATGTAAATGCTTTTAGCCTCGCCAATATATACCTTATTTTTACTTTCAAATAGTATGTAAATACCGGGGAACTCTATCCTACCTAATTCGATGTTTAGCACTTCCAACGCCTTCATAGTCCGGGGTATCTCCCACGATCGAATCTGTTTTGTAGTTCGAGCTCTTATTATGCCCTCACCATTCTCAGGGTCTTCCTGATACCCGATATTACTATTAGACATGATTCTACCTCTTTAATAATGTAATAATTGATTCTCTCAATTTATAGCTTCTTATCTGTCCTGATCGCCTTTCTCTCGCTTTTTCTATCTTCTCGACATCAAGACCCAAATCCAATCCTATTTTAGCTATCAGTAAATCTGTAGGAACATACACATCCGCTATTAGACTATCACCAACTACTAAAATGAATCTCCCACCGGAATTTAGGGAAGGGATAACTTTCTTCATAACTTTATACAAATCGTCGAAATACTTATGAACGATATATGGCATATCCGTTCTTCTATAACTCCCCCTCTTCTCAATGTTCCACA
>JAYEJE010000012.1:0-3210 GCA_034660415.1 Methanobacteriota archaeon
AAAAAAGGAGTTGTATTGCTGGGCTTCTTAGCCCTTTTAGTAATGGCTGCGATGGCTCTGCCCGTATCAGCCCAGGATGGTGAAAGAATGGGACGAGGTACGCATCTCACGAGCTTATAATTTCGTCAGGCCACATATGAGTTTGACGCTCGGCGAGGGCAAAGGGAAGCAAAAACGTACTCCTGCAATCGCTGCTGGATTGACAGACCAGGTCTGGAATTGGGAGGACGTACTTCTTTACCTTCCTAACTACCTTCATTGAGTCAAAGACAATTAGAAGAGTGAATGATGGAATGACTGAGCGTGAGCTATCTCAATAATAGAGGGAGCACCCTATATTGTTTATCTTAAGCTTTGTTTCTACTTCTATCACCAATAACACCTTTATTTATACAGTTATTAAGTTTTTTGGTATTTCTTTTTGTGTTCACAAATATATTAATTATAACACTTAATCAGCACATATTTTTCGCAACCCCCATCTATGAGTAACGAAACAAGTTCAACTGACCTTAAGAACCTGCTCCAGCGGTACTTGCCGATCCTGAGATGGCTGCCAGAGTACAAGCCCTCATGGCTGCGCTACGATCTCATTTCGGGACTAACCATCTGGGCGGTGCTTGTACCGCAGGCAATGGCTTATGCCGGGATTGCCGGAGTGCCCCCGATAATGGGGCTATATACTCTCCCCCTACCGCTGTTTTTTTATGCCATTTTCGGCACGTCACGCAGGCTGGTTGTGGGACCCGATTCGGCGGTGGCGCTGATTTCCGCCAGTGCCGTTGGCGCAGTGGCTGCTGTTGGTGCGGCTGAGTATCTGGCGCTAACATCGGCGATGGCGATAGCGGTTGGTGTTTTCTTCATAGTGTTTGGAATACTGCGGATGGGATGGATAGCTAACTTTATCTCGATCCCGGTGATGTCAGGTTTTCTCGAGGGGGTTGTCATGGTCACAATCATAGGTCAGGTGCCCAAGCTGTTTGACATTGAAGGCGGTGGTGTCACTTTCTTTGAAAAACTCTGGGCAATTATCCAGGCGCTGCCCGATACCAACCTGACAACGCTGGCACTAGGTGTTGGCAGCCTCATGTTAATCTTTGCTATCGGGCGGTATGTGTCGAAATTGCCGGCTGCACTCATGACCGTTATTATTTCCATTGTGGCAGTTTCAGCCCTGGACCTGACGACTAAAGGCGTTGACGTGATCGGAACCTTTAGCACTGGCTTGCCGCCCATGAGTTTGCCAGACGTGTGCCTAACAGAATATATAGCTATTATTCCTGGCGCTCTGGCGATAGTTCTACTTGGCTACGTAGAGACGCTTGGCGCCGCCAAAAGCGCTGCCTCGAGAGGAGGTGGTAAAATCGATCCCGATCAGGAGTTGGTTGCCCTGGGCGCTGCTAATCTGGGCGCGGGCTTAAGCGCGGGATTTGTTGCTGCCGGCAGCCTGTCGAAGACATCGGTAGCTATGGGAGCGGGTGGGAAGACTCAGATCAGCCATGTCGTCAGCGGCATCCTGGCGATCCTGACATTAGTTTTCCTAATGCCGCTATTTACCAACCTGCCAGAAGCGACACTGGCGGCCATCGTGATCATGGCTATGATTGGTCTTGATCAGACTGCCAAACTCAAGAAAGAACTGAAACTCAGTCGTACCGAGTTTACGCTGGGCATGATCTGTTTCTTTGGTGTGCTTACCCTCGGCGTGTTACAGGGCGTAGGTCTGGGAGTTGTCCTCTCGCTTCTGGTGTTGATCAAGAAGGCATCCCACCCGGGCACAGCCGTTTTGGGCAGAGTCCCCGGTGAGAGGACCTATTACCGCGACATCCAGCGACGAACGGATGCAAAAACGATTCCCGGGCTGCTTATCTTCCGCTTTGATGCCCGACTTATATTCTTCAATTGCAACTTTTTTGCTAGTGAGGTGAAGCGCGGTATCGCCGAAGCCAAGGAACCAGTGAAAACCGTTCTGATTGACGCAGAAGCCATGAACGATATTGACATTACAGGCGCATATCGGCTGATAAAGCTGAACACGGAACTGAACAGTAAAAATATTGTTATGCTCCTCTCCCACGTGAGGGATCCACTGCGAGACAAGATGCGCCGGATGGGGGTTGAAGATGCGATTGGAGCTGATCACATCTACGAAACTACGCGAGGCGGTGTTGACGCTTTCGTCGCATCGATGAAAACGCTGCCTGGTAGTGTGCGATAAGAGCAACTGCGTCCATATGACTAGCTCGGAGAGAGATAAAGTTTGTGGTTTAAGTCACTTTCTTCGCAACTAGTTCAACAGCACGAGCAACACTTGATATTGGCCTTATCGTTGCTACGGGGATACTAACCACCTTTTCAACTGTTGAACTGACGATGGGTGCACATACAAGTGCGGATGCACCGTCCCGTTCTGCTTTTATTGCTGCTATTATCGCTTCTTCAATGCTCGTAACTGCATATTCCCTTAGGTCAAAAATATCTTTCCCTACTTTTGTTGTCGTTTTTTCTAATACTTCCAAACATCCGCGCGAGCAAACAATAGCGATAAAATTCTTCTCCTTCTTTGCATGGCCACTTTCTAGCTCCTTTATCGTAAATAGTATCCTTCTGAATGTACGCAAGTTCGGGTCCCGCTCACCGGAGATGATTTTGTAAAGCGTGCTTGCGGGAATGCCCGATCTTTCACTGAATTCGCTTATGCTAATACCGAGTTTCTGTTTTAGTATCGATGTTAATAATGGTGCTAATTCTTTATCATGCCTGAATATTTCGGTCACTATTTCGTCGAGGATGTTCATATTTTATAAAATAGCTATTAAACAAATAAAGTTATTTTATAGCAAAACTATAGGATCAATAATTGCCTTCGGCTACCTACCTTTATAGTGGGGAAATCCTCTCAATCGGACATTTTCATCATTTACCCCACATTCCGCACATTCTGATATAAACAATCTACAAATTTAAATTTATGGGAAATAGCGAGGTGCAGTATGATAACTTTAAATAGGTGCTTTTTCTTATCGAAGCATGTGAGTATTAATGTATCCAAATACGCAAGCATACGCAGGAGAGACAGCAAGTTTAGCCGAATATAGCAGTAAAAACATGGACCACCTTGGCATAGTAGCCATGGTATGCAGAGAAATAGATTTAGCAGGCGAGATCGATCGAATCGTGGGCGTGGATCCACGCCAGAAGGTGACCTGT
>JAYEJE010000013.1:0-3202 GCA_034660415.1 Methanobacteriota archaeon
CATTAGAAAACATATCAAAAATAAAGATGAAGCGGTTTGTAGATGAAATATTACTGCGATCGCTACACCGTTATCCGGTTCAAGAAAGCATAATATCCAACTAAAATTAATTATTTAAAGACACTGATTAACGCTGATTAACGCAGAAGAAATTAAATCCGTGTAAATCCGTGTCCTAAATTAAATTTATAGGTAGCTCTGATACGTTATATACAACAAAAAAGGGAAGGTTTATGAAGCGAAAACTAAAAGCCGTCTGGGAACTAACGAGAGCGGAGCATGGATTGATGTACGGTTTTGGTGTGCTAATAGGGATAGTTATAGCAGGCGGGAGCTCCTATGCTGTAGCGAGTTTAGGCTTTCTTATCGCACTATTCATTCAAGCAGGCACCTTCGCGTTAAACGATTATTATGACCTTGACTCGGACATAGCAAACCGGAGGATGGATAGACCGCTGGTGAGAGGCGAGCTAAGAAAAGAGGCAGCATTGCTAATCGCCTGCTTCACCACTGCACTTGGCATTATATTTGCGATAGTCCTTGCAATAATCCTGAATAGCTTTATTCTCCTGCTCCTGGCACTTGTATTAGCTGCATTGGGCATACTATACGACATAAAGATGAAGGCATTCCTTGCGATAAGTAATATTTATATAGCCGTCACGATGGCAGTGCCTTTTATCTTTGGCGGATTAATAGCAGGAAGCGTAGATATGTCGCTGCTTGTCCTCTCTTCTATTGCGTTCCTTGCAGGTTTCGGAAGAGAAGTGATGAAGGATATAGCAGATGTAAAAGGCGATGCACTGAGAGATATAAAGAGTGTTGCACGGATATACGGCGTGGAGAAGGCAAAGACGATCACTGTTCTTTCTTATTCTCTCGCGGTCGTACTAAGTGTGATACCTGTTTTTCTGGTCAACACGACCTACGCCTTTAATCTTGCCTATATACTTGTAATTCTAGCTGCCGATGCTCTGTTTCTGCATGTGTGTATCAAACTGCGAAAAGAGGATGTAAACTACTACTATCTGAGGAAAGAGACGTTAATAGCAATTGCTATTGGGTTAATTGCGTTTGTATCTGGTGCTCTGGTCCCATTATGATCTTAAATACACAATGCAAGTAGCTAAGAGCTTTTAATTAGTTTATAAAAGTACACTAAAATAAAAATTCATTTGTATTTGTATAGTGAATCTAAAAAACCACGAGATTCCACAAGATTAACACAAGAAATCAAGGTAAATAGGGATGGAATAGCCGATAGTTTATTAAAACCTGATTACCATTATTGTTTTCTCGTGAAAATCCGCGTAATCTTGTGGTTTGTTAAACAAATACATTTATTCTTATAAAAAATATACATATCCTTGGTTGTGAGAATGATGAGAATAGCAATAGGCGGCACTTTTGACCCGCTGCATGACGGGCATAAGAAGCTATTGAAGAAGGCGTATGAGCTCTGTGAAGGTGGGGAAATCGTCATAGGCGTGACATCGGATAAAATGGCACGTGCAAATAAGGACAGACTGGTTCTTCCTTACAATAGAAGGGCAGAGAGGATCAGACAACATATGTATAAAGAATACGGGGTGAAGGTGAGAACGATGGAATTAAACGACAGATATGGCATCACCCTAGATGCGGATATTGATTATATAGTTATATCGCCAGAAACGTATGTCATTGCGTTGACGATAAACGAACTGAGGAAAAAGCGTGGCAAGAATCCGATAAAGATAGTAAAAGTGGCGCATGCAAAGGCCGCAGATGGGCAGGTAATCTCTTCTACGCGGATAAAAGCGGGCGAGATAGATGAACATGGGGCTTTACTTGCGCACTTATGATGAGAAAGATACAGGCTACAAGATAGATGCTAGTTCTCATATCATATCACAAATTTCTTCTCTAACTTCGTCAGGTTCTCACAGCCGTTCTTCAGCACCAGCACCATGTCCTCCAGTCGGATGCCACCTACTTCCGGATCATACAATCCCGGCTCTATTGTAATTACATTCCCTTCTCGTAGTTCGTAATCATTATCGCCAACGCTGGGTTTCTCATGTATATCCAACCCCACACCATGACCCGTGGAATGAATAAAACCCCTCTTACTTCTTTTTCTTAATGTCCCATAACCACATTCCTCAAATATATCACAGACACGATTATGCACCTCTTTGCAGGTTACACCCGCTTTTAAGAGCGCTAATGCAGCTTCTTGCGCATGCTTAACAGCCACGTACATATCTTTTAGCGCCTTTTCCGGCTCGCCTTTGGACACGGTTCTTGACATATCTGCAAAATATCGCTCCAACTTCAATCTCGGGAAGATGTCTATGATAATGGCTTGATTTGCGTAAATGGGACCGGAACCAGTAAAATGGGGATCCGCAGCTCTTTTCCCGCATGCTACTATTGGCTCTCCGCCGTCACAGGTGCAGCCTGCATCAATCAAAGCGTGTTCTATGTATGTCTTTATTCGCTCAGACGTTAGGACCTTCCCGTTATCCATAAGACAGTTGTCCTTCACCGAAGATTTCTTTATAACCGTTATGGCGATCTCCATTGCGTGCTCGCATGCTCTTTGCGCTTTCCTCACATATTCTATTTCCCGCCCACCCTTTATCTCACGCTCTTTCGTCATTATGAGTTCCTCTACGGGAACTACTTCTATGCCCGTCTTCCTTAGTTCTTCGGCAGTGAATAAAGAGAAATACCTGGGCACTTCTATTGAGGTTATATTTTCTTCATGCAGGACGTTTGTGATGAGCTCTTCTGTTTTTAGATCATGACCGTAATCGAGCGAAGCTCGAACTTCATTTACGATTGACTCCTTTTTCGCTCTTTCATATTCCATCTGCGATACAATGAGGATGTCTTTGTGAGACAAGCGAAGATAAACAAAGGGGTCCGCGGAGAGAAAACGAGTTGCGTAATAGATGTCTGCATTATGCATGCTCCCGCTGACCATTAGAAGAGGTTTTGCATTCATGTTTTCTATTTTATCTCGCAGGCATAAAATCTATTATAGCCACCTCAAAAATAAAATAAATTGTTGACACAGATTAACACAACACTTTTTCTTTTTTACAAAAAGAAAACCTGTGCTAAAAGAAAAACACAAATATTCTTTTGGTAAAGCTTTTCTTTTTAAGAAAAGGTTTGTGTAAATCCGTGTAAATCTGCGTCCTAAATCAAATTT
>JAYEJE010000014.1:0-3201 GCA_034660415.1 Methanobacteriota archaeon
GGAAAATGCGCTCCCTGGTTCACAGGTGCGAGTGGTTGGAGAAGGAGATGTGCTTGAGAACGTGGTGAAATTGGTTAAGAGCGAGATAGATGAGATGAGGATGGAGACATCACCGGAAGGGCTAATAATAAAGGCTGATACCATGGGCTCACTGGAAGCACTTGCTTCTGAGCTGCGAGATGAAGAGATAGAGGAGATAAAAAAGGCAGAGGTTGGGAATATATCTAAAAGGGATGTGATAGATGCGGGTACGGTTAAGAACCGTTATTTCGGCGTTATTTTGGGCTTTAATGTTGACCTCCTACCGGATGCAAAAGAGATGGCTATGACGAATGGAATACCCGTATTTATAAGCGATGTCATTTACCGGTTGATAGAAGAGTATGAGGACTGGGTGAAGGGAGAGAAGGAGAAAGAGAAGCGTGAGATTATCGAACGGCTGCCTACACCTGCTAAGATTAAGATCCTGCCTGGGTGTGTGTTCAGGCAAAGCAAGCCTGCTATCGTAGGTGTGGAAGTTCTTGGTGGGAAGATACAAACAGGTGTGGGACTGATAAAAACGGATGGTACCAACATAGGCACGATAAATGAGATACAGGATAAAGCCGAGAACATAAAAAGTGCGGGACAGGGGATGCAAGTCGCTATTTCAATGAAGAAACCGACTGTGGGACGGCAAATAAATGAGAATGATCTATTATATGTGGATATTAGCAAAGAAGAAGCGAAAGCACTATCTGGTTTGTTGTCCGCGGATGAAGAGGATGTGCTAGAGGAGTTGATGAAGCTAAAAAGAAAGGTAATTGTTTAGCTAACCACAAGATTACACAGATTTCCACGAGAGAAATTGTGAAGATGCAAGAAAATAAATTATTGACACAGATTAACGCAGATTGACACAGAAGAAATCAAATCAGTGTAAATCCGTGTAAATCTGCGTCCTAAATTAAATAGGTAGAAGTTATACTTTATATACAACAATAAAGAGAACTAAAAGAATTATAGATGATAAGAATATAATATAAAGGAGAAGAAAATGCAAGTAGTGATAAGCGACCCGAAGACCGGGAAGGCGTACAAGGTAGAAGGTAAGGATACCGAAGCTCATGCTTTATTCATTGGCAAACGAATAGACGACGTTGTGGATGCGGATATTCTCGGCTTGGGCGGTTATATGTTGGAAATAACAGGCGGCTCGGATAAAGAAGGTATGCCGATGCGGAAAGATGTATCAGGAACCGTGAGAAGGCGGATTCTTATTACCTCTTCACCAGGCTATAGACCAAAAGAGAATGGCAAAAGGAGACGGAAATCGGTCCGCGGTAACGAGATCTCAACTGAGATTTCTCAGATCAATGTGAAGATAAAAGAGTATGGCTCGAAGCCGCTAGAGGGGATATTTGGTGAAAGAGAAGAGGGCGGATCGTGATATGGACTGCAAAAATCTTGTGTTAATCTCGTGAAATCTCGTGGTTTTTTATTTTAACGCCATAAGACCAGCTCCGCCGCTTTCTTTACCTCTACCCTATATTTTTCAAGTGTGTAGACCCCCACTTTATAATTTTCCTGGAATGCTTGACTGAGCATAGACACAAGCGATGAAACTTCCCGTAAGCTTCTTAAGTCATTACCAACCACGACTTTCGCAGCACTTTCTTTTACGTCTTCGCCTTTTTCTCCTTGTATATCCAAAATGACATAGTTCATATCTACGCCAGCTCGCTTACTTATCTCTTCTTCTAATTCCTTTCTTCGCTTTTCCGTTCTTAATTCCTCTGCTACACACAGGTCATTTATGCTTGTATATACCGCACGTTTGAATAATCGTCTCTCGTTTATCCGCACCATCATCTCCCTTGGATAACTTTTTGCATTCCTCAACGCAATATCTAGTTCGGAATCATCCATTTGTCGCAATGCCAATGCGTCAGATCGCGATTCTATGAGATACTCAAGTGCTTTCAAGAGCATCAACTGCGCTATCCTAGCCGTGTGGTGCTTATAAACTGTAGGCGACATTAAGAATCGAGAG
Organism: Methanobacteriota archaeon; assembly: GCA_034660415.1. Lineage (GTDB taxonomy): Archaea > Halobacteriota > Syntropharchaeia > Alkanophagales > Methanospirareceae > Methanophaga. The sequence continues at coordinate 2,033 of JAYEJE010000014.1, forward strand.
AAGAGTAAATATTCCGCTGGTAGTATCCCTTTTTCTGTTATGACAAGGCGGCCATTGAAGAACTCCAGCCCTTGTATGAGTCTTATATTGTCAACAACGCCGTATGCAACGCCCGTATAATAGGCATCGCGAACCAAATAATCCATCTTATCCACGTCTATTTCTCCGTTTAATATCCTCGAAAAATCGTGGTCGTCGTCATATTCCGTCCTTTCCCCTTTTATATAGCCCATCACCCTTCTATTATCCACACAATGTTCATCTAAGACGTCAGCAATATTTTTAGAGTGTTCTGCATCTTGTTTAAAGAGTATATCCTCAATATCATCATGACTTTTTCCCGTGATTCTTTTTAGCAGTGGTTCCGTCACGTGCGAGTAAGGACCATGGCCGATGTCATGAATCAAGGAAGCGACAAGAAGCTCTTTCCCTTCCGCTTTTGATACTTCCAGTGTGTCAAGCAAGACGTTCGTCAAGTGATAAGTTCCAAGAGAATGCTCAAACCTCGTGTGGTTTGCACCCGGATAAACCAAATAAGCGAAACCAAGCTGTTTTATTCGTCGCAACCTCTGCATCGCCGCGGTGTCGATTATCGCGATTGCAAGCGCATCAAGTTCTATATATCCGTGTATGGGATCTCTTATTACCGTTCGCATCAAATAAAAAGAGAAATGTTTGTTAAAGAAAAGAATTCCTATATAAAATCGAGAGGGAAACTAAAAAAATATTGCCCCCCCTCCTCCCACTCTTTCTTTTTGCTTTACACTTTTTTTCGTCTCCATACTGAACATGCAACTGCTAACAGAGACGCAATAGCGAAAACAACTTCAAAACCGGGTGGTGTCGGCGTTGGAGTCTCAGCAACAGTTGGCTCTGGGGTTTCAACAACCGTAGGCGTTGGTGTCTCAGCAACAGTTGGCTCTGGGGTTTCAACAACCGTAGGCGTTGGTGTTTCTACTACTGTTGGCTTTGGCAATGGTGTCGACGGTACGATCGGTCCCTTCAGCTCGATTGGGTTCCCATATACAACACGTCCATTGTCGGTAATAGACCATTCACAGAAACTCCCCATCACATCACCGTGCTCATCAAACGTGATTTCGTCAGAAGCACCCTGATAGTTTATGGAATAAAAACCCTTTCGGATAGTATCTAATGCTTCACAGATT
>JAYEJE010000015.1:0-3193 GCA_034660415.1 Methanobacteriota archaeon
TTTAGTCATTTTGGCATTATGCATTATCTGGCTTGTTGCGTCGCCTTCTATTGCAGGTGCATGTCCCACGGGAGTTAATTGTAGCTGCAGTGATGATGCCGCCTTTGGTGCGACCCTTAGCGCAGGCATGAAAATCTCTAATGAAGAAGCAGGAATGTCAGCATACACAAATGTTAGTGAGATGTTGACATACACAAACGCGGAATACAACTTTTCAATTGGGTATCCCCATGATTGGACAGTGCAAGAAAACCTTCTGGACACTGAGGTGATATTCTCCGGACCGATAGAGGAGGATTACATGATAGACGCGAACGTAATAACAGTAGAACTACCAGACGACACAATTAATGGCGAACCTGTTTCGGGGCATATAAATATAATTACAACCACAACGGATGAAGGGATTGACGTTAAACATATGCAAGCATGTTTCGTACGTAATACAACGGCTTATGTAATTGGTTTCACTGCTGCATCAAGCACATTTGACGCGGCAGAAGCGGATTACTTTGTGCCCATGTTACAAAGCTTTAAGATCCTAGAAGAAGAGGTCGGAATAGAGATTTCAATAACAAACCCACCTAAGGTCTTGGAAGGTGGTAATTTCACTGCAATTGTAACAGTAGATAATAGTACTAAAATCTCAATATTTCTGTTTATGCTGAACTATGATTCTTCGGTCATAGACTTAATCAACGTCGAAAATTTAATCAAAGTCGAAAAGAGATCTGATAGCGCAACCACTAGTAGCTCTAGTTGGGTGAGTTGGGGAGATAAGGAAAAAGGTACAGTGCAAATTATTGCTTACTCTGATCCATTGGGGACGCTAGTTAACGGATCCGCGGAACTCGTAAGGCTTGAGTTCCATGTTGTTGGACGCGCGGGAGAACAAAGCGCTCTTGATATTCAAGGGATTATTGGTGATTCCGCTATGGAATCAATAGAAACGATATGGGTGGACTCGGAGGTTACAGTCACGCCCGGAGAATAGGTCTGAGATGGGTTAGTGGAATTAGTTATCCTTTAACCTCGCTCACTCCAGATTTACCATACGCCTTCTGCACCACTATTACATGAACGCTTGGATCGGTTACGCTTAACTGGCTGGGCGTGATCAATAAACATTCAGATTCTTTCATTGACGAGATCATCATCTTATATATCTCTTCACGATTTCTCGGATCCATGTGTATATCGAATTCGTCCACCGCTCGGAAAGGCGACCGGAGCAGTTGCTGGATGGCCAAAAGAAAAGCCATTATCAAAGATGTCTTCTCTCCTCCACTCTGCGTATAATAATCGAACAGGACCGGTGGGGAGCCTTTGAACCCAACACAGAGTTCTAAACCCGCGTTTTCCAGATTATCATCCGCAGTATTAACCACCCGTGCTAACCCCGTAGCACTTATACCGGCCAGAATTTGCTTAAATGATGCGTTGATAGAATCTAAGAGGTCAGTGATCGCTTTACGCCATATTTTCCGCCTCGATTCGAGTTCCTTAAGACCTTCTTGTTTATTCGATGCTACAATCTCCGATTTCTCTTTCAATTCATCAAACAACTTCGAATAATTAGAATATATCTCTTCCGTCTCTTCAGGTATCTCGCCCAGAGCGTCTATTTTTGCTGCCACCAAATTCAGCTTATTCTCTATTTCGCTCTGTTTCCTTTCCGTATCTATTCGTTCACCCGCTTTCTTCTTCAACGACGTTAAATCCGCCAACTTCTGATTCGCTTTCTCCAGCTCCGATTTTATCGTTTTTATCTCCATTTCTAGCATGTCGCGCTTAAACTTCAGGACCTCTCCCTTTACACGATAAGTAATATACTCATCCAGGTTAGATTCCAGACTTCGGTCAACGGCTCCGAGTCCACTTTGCACCTTCTTTATTGTTTCTTTTAGTTCTTTCGCCCTTATACCTATCTCTTTTTGTCTTTCCTTTAGTTCAGCCGCCTCTTCTTTCTTCCCTAGTTCGCGTAGCATCTGTTCCTTCTCGCGCAGATGGTCTGTTGAAAGTACAAATATCGCCACTTCTTTCTCTAAATGTAAAAGTTCGTAAAAGTGTGCCTTAGAGTTTATCTTCCACGAGTCGAGTTTTTCCCGCCATTGATTTATCTTCTCTCTTGTATCTTCCATCTCCTCTGAGCTAGACAGAAGTGCATATTCCTTCACTTTGAGCCGTTCTTCGTGCTGCTTTGATGCCGCTTCCTGTTTTATTACACGAACCCATATTGCCTCTCTCTTCAGCCATTTTCTTCGCTCCTCCAGCTCGTCCCTCTGCATATACTTCTCGTGCATCTCTTTCCAGTAGCCAAGGCTCTCTTCTGCTCGTCCTAGCAATTCGGAAATAGACTCGTCTTCGCTTATGATAGATTCAAGCCGTTTCTTCGCTTCTACCACCTTCTCTCGATAAGAGCCGAAGCCAACAGCATCCTCTAAAAGCTTCAGCTTCTCCTGTGGTGAGGTCAAGCAGAATTGTTCCATTGTGTTTTGATGCATTATTATCAACATATTATTCGGGTCTAGTCCAAAACCCTGGAACAGCCTGGCAACTTCTTCATAGCTCACCTGCTTGTAATCCGCTTCCCACCAGTAATTCCCATCGTTCTTCAGATACCGGGACAGCAGGAAAGTATCGGCATCAGAAAAGCTTATTGGTCTCTTTCCGTTCTTCGCTTCGTTATCGAAGACTAAAGTAATCCTTCCGAGTTCCTTTCCCCGTCTTATCAAATCCCTCAGCCGTCTACTCCGTTCGGTATATATCTGACCCAAAGCGACAGAAATAGCCAATAGAATGGATGATTTGCCCGCTCCGTTAGGACCCGAAATCAGATTGAGTCCATGTTTCAGCGGTATCCGCGCGTATTCGTACGACATGAAGTTTTCTAATATTATCTCCTTCAGCCAGATGTCGGGCTCTGAGTCAGTGGATTTCGGCATTTTTGCGGTCTTTGTTGATATGACAATTTTACTTTGTGGAAGTTAAAGGTTTTATTTAACCTAACACTAATACCACAGGGACACAATGAGCGAAGAAGAAGAAGAAGAAGAAGAAGGAACAGAAACAGAAGAAAAGAACTTGAGCATTTTTCTGTGCTTAGGTATGGCGGTTTTACTAGTGCTCACACAAGTAATAGCAGTACTGCTTGCGGCACCATTTGCAGCTTCGGGCATAAAAGCTTTTCAAG
>JAYEJE010000016.1:0-3193 GCA_034660415.1 Methanobacteriota archaeon
TGGCGGCGGGCGCTTGTGAGCGTAGTGATATGCAAGAGCTAAAGAGTAAAGCGGAGGAAATCATGCGGAACACCGGTGTGGATGATGCAATAGAAGTTTACAAGGCATTTTCAACGGGCAAAGTAAAGGTGAGAAGAGATGTGCCCGAATTTGATGTTATGGCGGAAGATTCGCTAAATGAGATAAGGGTAAAAGGATTATCGCTGTATGAGATACTTACAATTTCCGCATCTTATGATTTGATTTCACGTGAATTGGTAGGCGGATTTGAGAAAACTTTCGGGTGTGCAGTGCACATAAATGATTTCGCAGATGCGGGGAACATAAACGAGGCTATATCTCATGCGTATCTGTGGTTGCTTTCTGAGACGGAGGATACGTTTGTCAAAATGGGGTTTGGCGCAAAAACGAGCAGATACGTGCAAGAAAGGGCGAAGGCGATTGTAACGGGTGGATACGAGCATAACGAGATAGAGGAATTCGATGAGGAATTGATAAGGGACGGGATAAATCCGGGGTCTACCGCGGATATAATAGCAGCCGCGTTGTTTATTGCTATTCTTGGTGGGTTGAGATTTTAGTAAAATTTATAAACTATCGCCTCCTTAAATTTCCCATTCTCCTTTATCAACTTCAGACCGCCGGTTTTCATTTGTATTTCCGTTTCAGTATCATCCACCGGCGTGAATACAATCACCTTTCCCTGCTCATAATCCCACTTCATCAATATCCCGAGCCCAAGGATTTCGCTCTCATCGCTACGGAAAAGCCCCATTAATGTGCCTTCTTCCAGTGTCCAGGCCAGAGCAGGCGGGTCAAAAACTCTGGTCTTAGCAGTGCTGAAATATCGGTTATACGCCTCTTCACGTAGTGCTTTTCGCTCTTCCCTCGATCTGCTCCTCACTTCTCCTGACACCGGCAGCTTAATGACCTTCATATTTAGATCTGTTAGTATATGCCCCAATCTCTCCTCGTGCTCTATCGCGATGACAAAGGTAGGCTTTATCGCTTTTATCTCATATTGCTTGAACCGCTTCGCATCTTCACCTTCTATCCATCCTGTTGAGTCCACAATTATAACATCTGCCCCTAATTCTTTCGCTTTCTGAACAGCAGCCGCAGCGCCATTTACACATTCGTGCATACACCGGTTAGGTGAAGTATTTCCAACAAAGTAGAGGCTGTGAAGCGGCACTTCTGAAAGCGTTCTTAGCTCCTTTTCCTGTATTCCCATCCCTATGCAGCATGGCGGTCCTATATCACTTTGACCCACATCGGTATCAACAACCGCTACTTTTAGCCCTTGTGCGAAAAAAGCGTTTGCAATAGAAGTAACCGCATAAGTCTTTCCTACATCTACGCCACCGAGCATGAAAATGACTACCGGCTTTTGCTCTTGTCTTAACGCATCCTCTACCGCCTCTTCAATAGCTTGCTTCATCTTTGCGCCTAAACCTAAACCTAAAAATTATTTCTATTTCTATTAATTTCTGTGAGAACTAATTTGATAGGTACGTATTATATTATTTTTACCGGTGTCTATATTTTTGTCTTTGAAAATAGGCGGTGTATCGAATGGATGGGGCAGAAAAAGAAGAGATTTTTGGGCGATGTGCCGAGATGCTTGAAGAACATATGTGTGACATTAGGGTTCCGAGGAACATAAGGATCTAACATGATAACAATAGCGATAGCAGGAAAGCCGAATTCGGGTAAATCCACCTTTTTCAAGGCGGCTACACTCGCAGATGTTGAGATAGCAGCTTATCCGTTCACAACTATATCGCCTAATATTGGGATAGCATACGTGCGAGTAAAATGCCCATGTAAAGAAGAGGCGATTCAGCAGGTGATTCCCGCCGGGTGTGGAAAATGCATAGATGGTTCTCGCTTCATACCGGTAGAGCTCATGGATGTTGCAGGACTGGTAAGAGGGGCACATGAGGGGAAGGGCTTAGGGAACGAATTTTTAGACGAACTGCGGCAGGCGGAAGCGATAATACATGTTGTAGATGCATCTGGTGGGACTGATATAGATGGTAATGTGGCGGAGATCGGGAGTCATGATCCAGTTGAGGATGTCAGTTTCTTCAAAGAAGAGCTGAATATGTGGGTGTACGGGATAATAAAGCGGAATTGGCGAAAACTGGAACGTAAGGCCGAGCTAGAAGAGGATAAGATAGAGCGGTTGCTTTCTGAGCAATTAGCGGGTGTTGGTGTAACAGAAGAGCAGATAAAGGCCGCTATATTCAAATCTGAAATATCGGACAAGGATAACATGAAGTCTTGGGACGATGAAGACCTGAAAAATTTGGCGGCTCATATAATAACGAGGAGTAAAAAGATGATTGTCGTGGCGAACAAAGCGGACATTGCACCTGAAGAGAACGTGAAGCGGCTGAAGGAAGCAAAAGAAGACGAGTTGGTGATTCCATGCTCCGCCGCGGCCGAACTCGCTTTGAGAACCGCAGCAAAGAACAATTTCATAAACTATCTGCCGGGTGATACGGACTTTGAGATCGCACATGAAGTTACAGAGAAGCAGAGAAAAGGTCTGGAGAGCATAAAGAAATTAATTCACGCTTATGGCGGCACTGGCGTGCAGGAGATCATAAATCATGTGGTGTTCAATCTGTTAGAGAATATAGTTGTGTATCCGGTAGAGGACGAGCATAAGTTGACGGATTCCACAGGTCGGGTTCTACCAGACGCGCATATATTGAAAATCGGGAGCACGCCACGGGATTTGGCTTTCTCTGTTCATTCGGACCTAGGTGAGGGCTTTCTTTATGCGGTGGATGCGCGAACAAAACTCAGACTTAGTGAAAAACACGCATTGAAGGATAGAGAGATAATAAAAGTGGTATCTACGCGGTGACACGCGCTTTTAGTTGTGACCACAAGATTACACTGATTTTCACGAGACAGAAAGATACGTGAATCTTCGGAGCTAAGCGAAAAAGCGAGGGAAGAAATAAAAAGGCTTGCGGATCTGTATAGCGGATTGTTTTGGGATGCGGATAGTCTGCCAGAGCCTCTAAAATCTGTTGTTTGGTTTATTAAGGAGATGCCAGAGGCTAAGGAAGAAGGGAAGTAAATAACAGGATTTTTGAGATCTTAGTATGTGTCACAAATAGATAACGAATGCATGTATATTACAAAGCTTTTTACGTAAGATTAAATATTATGTCTC
>JAYEJE010000017.1:0-15737 GCA_034660415.1 Methanobacteriota archaeon
TTCACAACCCGCATGCAGAGATAGAGGACGGGCTCGAATATGCGAGGGTCATTTACGAGTTGAATAGGGAGAGATATAAAGAGAGGGGAATTGGAGTACTCAAAGAAGAGGATATTTTTGATACCCGCTTCTACGATGAAATAAGAAGTAAAAAAGATTAAAATGAACCACAAACTTGAGATTCGGAATTTATCGAAGACGTTTAGCACAGAAGAGGGGGAAATGGCAGCATTGGAAGACGTTAGTATAGAAGTCAAGCCAGCGGAATTTTTGTGTATTATTGGTCCTTCGGGATGCGGGAAAACAACGCTGCTGAGAATGGTAGCGGGTTTAGACCATCCAACCAGTGGTAAGATCATCTTAGATGGCAAAGAGGTGATATGCGCATCTCCTGATAGGGGAATGGTATTCCAGGAATTCTCGTTATTCCCGTGGAGGACGGTTTTGAAGAATGTGGAATTCGGCCTGGAAATAAGCGGTATGAAGGATACAGAAAGGCAAGCGATTGCAGAAAAATATATCGCGCTCGTGGGACTAGAAGGGTTTCAAAATCGCTACCCATACGAACTTTCAGGCGGAATGAAGCAGCGGGTAGCGATTGCAAGAGCTCTTGCGACTGATCCCTCTATTTTATTGATGGATGAGCCTTTTGGCTCGGTAGATGCGCAAACGAGAAACCTGCTTCAGGAAGAGTTGCTGGGGATTTGGAAGAGGACAAAAAAAACCGTCTTGTTCGTGACTCATAGCGTTGATGAGGCGGTATATCTTGCAGATAGAGTTGCTGTGATGTCTGCGAGACCTGGATGCCTTGTTAAGTGCCTCGCTGTTGATATACCAAGACCGAGGAAGCGAACAAGTGCAGAAGCAAATGAATTCAGGGCGAAGTTGCTCATGTGGCTCAGTTTAGAACGCTCAAAGGCGTGTGCTACGCTTTAATTTGACGATAAAAAAAATCATTGTATCTTACTCTGACTGCGATAGGCTCACTCCAAGGATATAGCAGTCTTCTTCTTCTCTCCCTTTTCCTTTTTTATCGTCACACCGAGAACACCGTTTTTATACGTTGCCTTTGCGGTTGCGGGCGTCACAGGCACATCAAAAGGTATCTCTTTAGAGAACCTTTGCCCGTCTCCGGTTTTTATATCCAGTGACTCTTCCGTTACATCCAACTTTATATCACTCTTCTCAACATCGGGCAATTCCACTACGACTTCGTAGGTGTCCTTATAGTCAATCACATCTATTAAAGGTTCAGACTCACACTTTGGGGCAGGAGCTATCCTCTCATGCGAAGGTTTTATATTCCCTAACTCTTTTATCTCCGGCTCCTTCCCCGGCTCCTTCGTATATGATAGCCCGTAAATGAAAGGTCCATATATTCTTGCTTTGCCTTCCTGTGTCTCCTCTTCGGTTACAAAATCCCTGAGTGCCTCCGGTATTTCTTCTTCTAGCCGCGCCAGCATCTCCTCGACCGGCAATGGCACTCGCTTCATCTCTTCTGTCATCCCTTCCATGTACCCTTCTAACAGATCAAATATAGAAGACTTCTTTCTCTTTTCCATGATTTAATCTTTCTACTCATTATAGATAAAACTACATATCCACAAAATTCTTTATCAATTTCAGCCCATCCTCTGTCAATATAGATTCAGGATGGAACTGTACGCCGAAGATGTTCTTGTCTTTATGTCGGATTGCCATTATCTCATTATCATCTAAACTTCTCGCTGTTACTTCTAAACGGCCGTTTACATCGTCAATTACTAAGGAGTGGTATCGCACGACCGAGAGCGGATTCTTCAGTCCTTTCAGCACGTTTGCACCATTATGCTTCACTAAACTTACCTTTCCATGTCTTAGCGCTCTTGCATTCCTCACCCTTGCGCCAAAGACATAACCTATGCATTGATGCCCCAAACAAACGCCCAATATCTTCTTGTCATCGTTGCAAAACTTCTTTATTACTTCATTTGTGACACCAGCATCTCTTGGCGTCTTTGGACCAGGCGAAATTATTATATGCTCTATCTCCTGTGTCTTAACAATTTTCTCTATATAACTAAGATCTACATTATTCTGCACCACTATCGGTTCCGCACCCAGTATCCCAACGTATTGCACTATGTTATATACAAATGAATCAATATTATCCACAATCAGGACATTCATCTTTTTCCCGCACCTCCCGAGATGCACTCTAATAACGCCGCACACTTACTCAGAGTCTCTTTATACTCGCGTTCCGGATCAGAATCAGCAACAATACCTGCTCCTGCTTGTATATATACTTTGCCATGCTCAAATACCGCAGTTCTTATTGTTATCGCGGTATCCAATGAACGATTAAAGGAGAAATATCCGACACATCCTGCGTATACTCCTCTTCTTATCGGCTCTAATTCTTCTATTATCTCCATAGCACGCACTTTCGGTGCGCCCGATACAGTACCGGCAGGGAACGTCGCTTCTAACGCATCAAACTCGTCTTTATCTGGTTTCAACTCTCCTGCCACGTCCGTCACTATATGTTGCACATGTGAATATTTCTCGGGATACATGAACCGTGTCGCTTTCACGGTGCCAAACTCGGACACTTTTCCGATGTCGTTTCTTGATAAATCAACAAGCATCAAATGCTCGGCACGCTCCTTTTCATCGTTAAGCATCTCCACCTCAAAACGCTTATCTTCTTCTTCATTAATGCCACGCCGTCTTGTACCTGCTATAGGACAACTCTCCACTTTCCTACTTCCTTTACCTGCTTGGGGCAATCCGGCGGCCCGAACCAGCATCTCAGGACTTGCTCCTACTATCTTCCGTTCACCGAAATCGAGTAGATACATGTATGGTGACGGATTCACTTCGCTTAATTTTTTGTAAAACTGGAAATGCCCTTCAGGTGCAAAATCGGCTTCCAGTCGCTGTGAAAGCACCACCTGAAATATGTCACCAGCACGAATGTATTCCTTCGCAACTCTCACACTTCGTTCATAATCCGCTTTTTCCATGTTTGACCGGAAATCGCCGGCGATCGAAATCAGAGCAGAATTATCGGGTACATCTGCCTCTTTCAGTAATTCCGCCACGTTCACGTAATTCGCATCTGAATCCATGTCTTTGTTTGGAGTATCGCAAAATTCGTTAGATATAAGGAACGCTTTTTCCGCTCTATGATCTACAATAACATTCTTGTTCGTGAGCAGGAATTCGCAATCCGGTTGCCCCAATGTGTCCAATGTACTTTCATCCAAATCCAGAAAATATCGGATGAAATCGTACGAAAGGTAACCGACAAAACCGCCGATAAAGCGATCCCTTTTTTGCATGTGCTCTATCTTTAACTCGTTAAGGAACGCTTTTATCAAACTTAGTGGATTTATATACTCTCCCACCACATTATCCATCGCTTCACCAATTACTGCATCGTACGACTTTGTGTTCAAAATGCCGTCCTTCACGGCGAATTTAAACGCGGGATCAAAACCTATAATAGAATACCGCGCCATCTTATCATCGCCTTCTCGCGACTCCAGTAAGTATGCCTCACCATCATCGCTTACCGCTTCCTTCTTCAGAATATCATATAACGAGCAAGGGTTTACAAATGGGATCTCCTCGCATGCCTGAATAACGAACATTGTGTATCATATATGGATTGTATTGTATATATAAATACTTTGGTGTATAATAAAGGTATTGATCACTAGAATGTGTTCAATAAAGAGATGGAAATCCTAAATCATAAGCACCAAATCTAAACTAAACATTAGTTTAAAATGGGGATAAGATAATTAAGATATTTGATGTAGCGGAGGAGAAAAGATGGAGGAAGAAGGCACAATAACAAAAATCGCAGGTCCGTTGGTTGTTGCAGATAATATGCGCGGATGCGAGATGTATGAAGTGGTAAAGATAGGGGACGAGGGATTGATGGGCGAAACGATAAGACTGGAGGGAGCCCAAGCATATGTTCAGGTATATGAAGATACCACGGGTTTGAAGCCGGGTGAACCAGTGATAAGGACAAAAGCGCCCTTAACTGTCGAATTGGGACCCGGGATTTTAAAGAATTTTTATGATGGCGTACAGAGACCTTTAGAAGCGATAGGCAAGAAAGTGGGGGATTATATAAAACGGGGTGTCTATGTGGATGCTTTGGACCGGACAACGAAATGGGAGTTCACACCTACCGCGGAGGAAGGCAAACAGGTAGTGGGTGGAGATTTTTTAGGCGATGTTCAAGAAACGAAAGTAATAACGCATAAAATCCTTGTCCCGCCCGAGCTAAGCGGTAAAATCTTAGAGCTAAAAGCGGGTAAATTCTCTGTTGATGACTGTATAGCAAGGCTACAAACAGATGGTGAAGATCAGGAATTGACGATGATGCAGAAATGGCCGGTGAGAAAGGGCAGACCATATAAAGATAAATTAGACCTCGAAGTGCCTTTGCTTACGGGGCAGCGCATTAATGACACCTTCTTCCCGCTTGCGAAAGGCGGAACTGCTACTATCCCCGGTGGGTTCGGGACAGGAAAGACAGTAATGCAACACCAGGTGGCGAGATGGGCAGATGCGCAAGTTATTGTGTATATCGGGTGTGGCGAGCGAGGGAACGAGATGACCGAGGTTTTGGAGGATTTCCCTAAACTTATCGACCCTTACAGCGGTGAGAATTTGATGGAGCGATCTACGCTTATTGCAAACACATCTAATATGCCGGTTGCAGCACGAGAAGCATCTATTTATACCGGGATCACACTCGCTGAGTATTACCGTGATATGGGTTATGACACAGCGATACAGGCGGATTCAACATCAAGATGGGCGGAAGCACTGCGAGAGATTTCTGGCCGGTTGGAGGAGATGCCGGGCGAGGAAGGTTATCCGGCGTATTTAGCCACGAGATTATCCGATTTCTATGAACGTGCAGGTAGAGTAAAAGCGTTATGCTCGGATTCGGAAGAAAGAATGGGCTCTGTCTCTGTAGTGGGGGCTGTATCACCCCCCGGTGGCGATTTCTCAGAACCCGTAACTCAGAATACACTGCGAGTAGCCGGTGTTTTCTGGGCTCTCGATTCCACTTTAGCAGATAGAAGGCATTTTCCGGCTATAAGCTGGCTCCGTAGCTATTCTCTTTACTTAGGTCACCTCACAGAATGGTTTAACAAACCTGCTACTCCCGACTTCATGGAACAGAGGGACGAGATGATGTCAATATTGCAGAAGGAGGCGGAGCTGCAAGAGATAGTCCAGCTTGTTGGTGCGGATGCACTTCCGGCACGTGAACGAGGCACCTTAGAAGTAGCTCGTATGATACGTGAGGACTTCTTGCAACAGAACGCTTATCATGACGTGGACTCCTACTGCTCTTTGGAGAAGCAGTATCTGATGGCAAAAATCATTCTACAATGGTATGACCTTGCAGGTGAAACGATCGACTATGGTGTGAGTATAGGGAAAATCGAGGCTATGGGGATAAAAGATGCCATGGCGAGGATGAAGTATGTGCCAAGTGAAGAGTTTGAGAAGCAATATGATAAGATGGTGAAAGAGATGAAAGATGAATTCGAGGTTTTAAAGAGGAAGGAGGCAGAATCAGCATAATAAAATATAAAGGGGTGAAAAGAAATGGCGGCAGATATATCGGCACGTGAATATACAACAATAAGGGAGGCAGCCGGTCCTTTAATTGTGGTAGAAGGCGTAGAGGGTGTTGCGTATGGCGAGGTTGTAAAGATAGTTACACCGAGTGGCGAAGAGAAGATGGGGCAGGTGTTAGAAGCGAGAAAAGGACTCGCTGTTATTCAGGTCTTCGAGGGCACTTCGGGAATAGATACGGCAAAGACAAGGGTGAGGTTCACCGGCGATATAATGCGGGTAAGTGTTGCACAAGATATGGTGGGTCGCTTTTTTGATGGGCTGGGCAGACCCATTGATGGTGGACCTGAGGTAATACCAGAAGATAGACTTTCTATTACTGGCGAGGCGATAAATCCCACAGCGCGGGATTATCCTCGTGAATTCATTCAAACTGGCATTTCCACTATTGACGGGATGAACACGCTGGTTCGGGGACAGAAGTTACCGATATTCTCCGGTGCTGGAATGCCACACAATGCTCTTGCTGCACAAATAGCGAGACAGGCAAAGGTATTGACCTCCGGGGAGCCGTTCTCCGTTGTGTTTGCCGCAATGGGCATCACCCATGAGGAAGCTTCATTTTTCATGCACGATTTCGAACGCACGGGCGCAATCGAGCGTATAGTAGCCTTCCTCAATCTGGCTGATGATCCTGCGATCGAGCGAGTGATAACGCCGAGAATGGCATTGACAACTGCTGAGTTCCTCGCATACGAATATGATATGCATATCCTCGTCATTCTCACGGATATGACAAACTACTGTGAGGCGCTACGAGAAATAGCAGCGGCACGAGAAGAAGTACCGGGAAGAAGAGGTTATCCCGGATACATGTACACCGACCTCTCAATGAATTACGAGCGTGCCGGCCGAATAAAAGGGCGAAATGGCACGATTACGCAAATACCTATACTGAGTATGCCGGATGATGACATAACGCATCCTATACCGGACCTTACGGGATATATTACTGAGGGTCAGTTCGTGCTTTCACGAGACCTACATAGGAGGGGCATATTCCCGCCGGTGGACGTTTTACCTTCACTCTCACGATTGATGAACGAAGGTATAGGGCCGGAAAGGACGCGGGAGGACCATTCGGGTGTATCCAATCAGCTTTATGCTGGTTATGCAGAAGGGAGGGACATGCGTGATTTGGTTGCGGTAGTAGGAGAGGAAGCGCTTACGAGCAGGGATAGGAAATATCTGGAGTTTGCCGACGAATTTGAGAAGCGGTTTGTTACACAGGGCAAAAATGATGATAGAAGTATAGAGGAGACGTTAGACCTTGGTTGGGATTTGATGGCAACGCTGCCTGAAAGAGAACTCAAGCGGATTGACGAGCATATAATAAAGAAGTATCATCCAAGCCATAAGGGCTAAAAAGATTATGATGGCAACGGGAAAAATCTTGATAACGCTTACGCCCTCAGAGTCAAAGCGACTGATTGCAAAGGGCGTAACGAATCTGGAAGAAGTGCAACGAGCGTTGACGCACGGTACCATTATAATAACGCTGGGAACCACAAACGCTTATGTGGCCGAGGAGATTTTGAATGCCTTGCCTGGCTCGGAAAGGGAAATAGATAAGCAGAGATACGCAGCAGGTGTCATAACTTCTGAAGGTACTTGTATAGTTCCAAAAGCGGATAGAGAAAAAGAGGTGCTTATAACTGATGGGAAAATAAGTGATGAAAACGTAGAGAAGGCTATTGAGGTGTTATCACCGGAAGACGTGTTTATAAAGGGTGCAAATGCCTTGGATGCTACTAAGACCGCAGGGATACTCATGGCACATGCCGCCGGTGGCACGATAGGGGCTGCGCTTGGTACTGTTATGGCGAGAGGTGTGAATTTTATCATTCCCATTGGTATCGAGAAAACAATACCCTATTCTATCACCGAAGCTGCGAAACGAGTGGGTAAGGGCAGATTTTACAAATCGGTGGGTACGCCACTGGGCTTGATGCCCGTGCATGGTAAGGTGATCACAGAGGTTGAAGCGCTGAAGATATTAGGCGCGGATGCGGCATTTCCGATAGCTGCAGGCGGTGTGAGTGGTGGTGAAGGCTGTGTCGTTATCTGCGCTGAAGGTAGTACGGCGAAGATGGACGAATTGATGGCGCTTATAACGCAAATAAAAGGGGAAGCCAGTGTAACTGTGGTGGGCACTGATTGTAATGAGTGAAGCAGCGTGTAGCGAATCTAAAGTTTAATAGTTATAGTGATTATAAATACAGTTAAGATTGGTGAGAAAAGATGGAAACCGTAACATTGGAAATAATACACAAAGACTTGGAATCTGTAAAGAGGGAATTGATGGAGATAAAAAAGCATATGGTAGATATAGACAGCATAATAACGGAAGACGATTATAAGGCACTGCAAGAGTATAAAGTAGAAAAAACAGAAGGAAAATTAACATCGCACGAAGAGCTTAAAAAAGAGTTGGGTATATGATGTTTTGATGTTTAATATAAGCTATTCCAATAGATCAAAGAAATTTCTAAAGAAAGCCGACAAAATCCTCGTCAAAAGGATGATAGAAAAAATAGAAAATCTTAGAGAAACTCCAATCACCTATGATACGAAAACTGTTGAAGGCTCTAAAGGTTTATTTAGAGTACGCGTTGGAGATTACAGGATACTTTATGAAGTGGATTATAGGAACAATTTGATAGGTATAATAAAAATAGATAAAAGACCAAGGGTTTATGATTGATTGGTTAGGATTTTATTCGTATTAACTCCTGAAGTGTCATGAATTTTCGATTTATGTTGATTTACCGTCATTGTCTTTATGTATAATAAAGTTCTATAATTGATTTGTGGGATAGCCTCTGAAGTCCATGTCAATTTTGAAATAGAACAGGTAGTAGTGGACATAGAAACGCTAAACAAAAGAGCGTTCAATAATGAGATAGATGTCACAGCACTCTCAGCACATTCATATGCTTTTCTTCATGACAAATATCGTATCTTATCCACCGGTGCAAGCGTAGGTGATGGATATGGTCCGGTAGTGGTTGGAAACAGAGAAAATATGTCCGTAGAAGGCAAGAAGATTGCAGTGCCTGGGGAACACACAATTAATAGTTTACCCGCCAGATGTGATTTTTTATCATGCAACATGCTAATAGCTTAATTCGGTCATGTATAAATCAGTGCAATCAGTGTAAATCTGCGTAAATCAGTGTCTAAAATTTGGGTATATTAATTTTTGTGCGTTTCCCGGGAAGATACACCACAGCGAACCTGCTAATCCATGAAGGTTCGATAACATATCCGCAGCAAGGAAAGGTTTTTTCGCGAAGCCGCCATTAGACATCCTTTTTCTTTAGGTATATATGTTCGTATTTGGGTTACTACGGGACCTATTAGATTTTTAATTCGTTATAAACACAAAAGAACATGTTTATATTGGTATATGTCTAATTGAAATGAGTAACATGGCAGCAGAAGAATTGAAGTCCTGGATAGAGGAGCATAAAGACGAGTTATTTGCGAACGATGCGGTAGGAACGGGCTGTTTTAGCTATCTGCCTGGTGAGGTCGTCTGGGCAGTCACAAAGCGGTGTAACCTGCGCTGCAAACACTGCTCGATTAGCGAAGAAGACCATGAAGAGCTAACAACAGAAGAGGGATTTACCCTCATCGAAGATGCCGCCAAATTAGGGCATGTCAAGTTCGCATTCACCGGTGGCGAGCCTATGCTTCGAGATGACATCTATGACCTCATTGAATACGCATCGTCCTTTGACATGCAGGTGGTGATGGCAACAAATGGGACGTTAATATCAGATGCCGTTGCAAAAAGGTTAAAGAAGGTGGGTTTGGAGCGTGCTGCGATGAGCATTGATGCTATTGGTAACGCGCATGACGATTTTAGAGGCGTTGATGGCGCTTTTGAGGGTGTTATGCGAGGTGTAAAAGCATGTAAAAACGCAGGGCTTGCAGTACAACTCTTCGCTATGGTCACGAGGGACAATTACAATGAACTCACAAAGATAATCAAGCTTGCCGACGATCTAAACCTCTGGCGGATCTATCTTATTTATTTGATCGCGGTGGGACGCGGTAAGAACATTTCGGAGGCTTGTTTATCCACAGATGAGAACATGAAGTTCTTTGACTTTGTAGCGAAAAAACAGACGGGCGCGAAGGTTTGGCTCAAGCCGATATGCAATCCACAGTACTGGGCTTATCTGACAGATAAAGGTCTTGTGGGAGACGGGAATGGGTTTACAGGATGCACAGCGGGTATCTCTCGTTTCCACATATTCCCTAATGGCGATGTAACGCCATGTGCATATTTACCGGTAAAGGCAGGTAATATAAGAGAACAGCGGTTTTTGGATATTGTACGGGATTCCGAGATGTTTAAGGCTTTGAGGGCAAGAGCAGTGACAGGTCATTGTGCTACTTGCACGCATAAGGCGATTTGTGGTGGATGCCGGTCAAGGGCGTATGCTACTTCTGGTGATTATTTGGCTGAGGACCCGGTGTGTTCTTTGTGGGATAGTAAAGAGCAATAAAATGTCTAAATATAATATCAACTGGAACATCACGAGGGAATGTAATCTGAGCTGCAAACACTGCTACTATGGCGCAGGTACGAGGTTAGAAGATGAACTCAGCACAGCGGAATCCTTTGCGCTCATTGACGACATAGTTAACACATTTGGTGATAACGTACGCGTGACCTTTGGTGGCGGCGAACCGTTGATGAGAAATGACCTATTTGATATTATTTCATATGGTAAAGGGCGCGGTTTGCACCTCGTACTCGCATCAAATGGTGTTTTACTCACTGAAGAAGTCGCCGCTAGGTTGAAGAACTCAGGTATAGAAGAAGTCATAATCCCTATTGATGGCACGCGAAAGACACATGACTACATAAGGGGAGAAGGAGTCTTTGAAAAGGCGGTAAAGGGTGCGAGGGCATGTAAAGAGGCGGGATTGGGATTAGTTATTGATCCCTGTATCATGACGCAAAACGAAAGCGAGACCGCAAAGATTATAGACATAGCTGCGGATTTGGATGCAAGCCAGTGCAGGTTTTTCCATTATGTCGCTCTGGGCAGGGGTAAGGGTATGCTGCCGGATAGTGAGCTTGAGAGAGATAAGTATACAGAAAACCTGATACAGCTTTATGAAGAGCAGAACAAGCGAAGGGGGCTTGAAATATGCACAACGCAAGCATCTCAGTACTGGGTGATATTGAAGAGGAAGGAAGCAGAAGGCCATTTCGTCCCCGACTTCTTTTATCATGAGGTCCCCGGCTGCCGAGCGGCCATTGGTATGCTTTCTATCAAACCGAACGGCGATGTCGTGCCTTGCCCACTGTTAGATGTGAAAGCAGGGAATGTCCGAGAGATGTGTCTACGTGAGATACAGAACTCGGAAGTCTTTGTTAATCTGAAAAATCGTGCGGTGAAGGGCAAATGCGCAGCGTGCAAATATAAGGACCTCTGTGGCGGATGTCGTGTGAGGGCATATATAAGTTATGGCGATTATCTCGCAGAAGACCCTTTATGTACTGAGTTCTTCTTTGAAGAAGCGGAGAAGTAGAACTTAAATCATTAGAGCTCGTACGGGGAAACGTATTTTATCCAGAAAGTTTTATATGGCCTATTGTTCTATATTTTAACATAAAGGAGATGTAGAGAATGGTAAAAAAAGAAGTGGGCGCAATAATAGTAGCGCTTTTGTTAGTTGCCACTTTGGGTGCGGGTGTAGCGAATGCAAGCGGTGTTGTACTCGGCGGAGGACATAACGTCTCAATAGTGGTCATAGGTAATTCCACCTTTGATGATTTCTTCTCAAATGGTTTTTGGGATGATGTCGAAGAAGAAGAAGAAGAAGAAGAAGAGACGAAAGGGGATGATGTGGGAAACGCTTCTCTCGATTGGTTAGGTGGAAATGGAACGAACTGGCCATTTGGATACTGGGATATTACATCCGAAGCGTGGAAAAAAACTTTCCCGTGGTACGATATACCAGGTTATTGGGGTACTAATTGGGGTTTCGAGTGGCCTTAAGGGATTTAGAATTACATATTTTAAGTCCAGAAAGTTTTATATAGCCTATTGTTCTAGGTTAATAATAAGGTGATATAAAGAATGCTAAAAAAAGAAGTGGGCGCAATATTTGCAGCGCTTTTGTTAGTTGCCACTCTGGGTGCGGGTGTAGCGAGTGCGGAAGGGGTGATAATCGGCGGAGAATATAACGACACAGGCGTGGACACAAGCAGCTTTATCTTTAGTGACTTTTTCACAACTGATCTTTGGAACGGTAGTTTTTGGGACAGTGTTGCAGAAGTGGAAGCGGTGAAAAAGGCGAGAGATGCTAGAGAGGTGAATGAGACGGCGGAAGCGGTGGAAAAGGCGAGAGATACTAGAGCTATGAATGAGACGGCGGAAGAATCTCCTTCTCTTTGGCTACCTGGGGATAAAACGCCTTGGCCGGCTGGATACTGGGATGTTGACCCCAATTACCAAACGCATTGGCCGGCTGGATACTGGGATGTTGACCCCAATTACCAAAGCGATTTTGCGTGGTACGACCCGGGATACGGGGCTGTTAATTGGACTATACCGTAGCCATAAGGGATTGAGAATAAGAAGAGATAACGTAAATTGCTGTGAAATTCCGCTTTTGCAGACGAAGCAGCCGTTTTTGGTACCCCGATAAAGGGGTGTCCTTCATTTTGACATGGAATCTAATTATGCTTATAAAAGATATACAAAACGGTGAATATTTTAGAGCAATAGATAATACAATCCTCTGCGAACTCTTGCATCCCGCAAAGGAGGACGAAGTTTTGAATATTCGCTATAGTATTGCCCATGCAATTGTAAAGCCAGGAGAAACCACGCTGCCACATAAGTTGAAAACATCTACTGAGGTATATTATGTCCTGGATGGCGAGGGCATAATGCATATTGATGAAGAATCCGCGGAAGTTCATTCGGGTCAAGCTATTTATATCCCGCCAAATACAAAACAGTATATTCAAAACAGAGGCAATTCTGATTTGAAAATCTTGTGTATTGTTTATCCAATGTGGCGAATAGAAGACGAAAAAGTGTTGTAAAATTTGAATGTCAAGTTTGACTTTTGCATTTTAAATTTTGCATTATCTGCTCAAAACCTATGGAGTTTTGAGCAGATACGAAATCCCCATATGGGATTTCTACCTGCAAGATATTATATTGTGCGAATACGTTCTTCCAACTCCGCCTACCTACCGGCAAGAGCAACAGGAACAACTGCCGCCAGAAGCGTCAACACTGCATGTCATGCGGTTCTTGTCGTATAAATTTGCCCAGCAGTCCTGACAAACCATAATACGTCCAAGTTCCTTGTGGTTTGCTTCCATTCTACTTCCTTCTTTACTGCATAGTTCGCATTTACCCATCTTATTCACCTCCTTTGTTATATTCTTATCATTTTCACGAGCATATAAATAGCTATATTTGTATAGCGCGAAAATCCCAAATTACAAGCACCAAATCTCAAACAAATCTAAATGACCAAAAACCAAAATTATAAATTTGGATTTGGTGCTTGGAATTTTTACTGAGCTATGCAAATACCTTTTCTTTCGCTTCCTCTGTTGCTATATCTTCTTTATGAATATATATTCGTATTTCATAAATGTAAATAAATGTGTGTACAGAGTTCAAGGATTACTAATAGCCTACGGAAACTTGTTGTTCGGTAATAGTATTCACCATCTCTTGTATCTTATGGTGTATGTTAGGGTGCTTTCTCCATTAGCTTTTACCGGTACCTGCCACTCGATTTCATTGTTAGACACCTTTGTATGATTATACTTTTCATCTGTTATCTCCCAGTCGCCGCTGGTCCGCTCAAGTACAGAGACCACAATGTCCTCGTCCTTATGGTTCCTGAGATTCACCGCCCACACATATTCATACCAGTTTGCGAGTTCATAGAAGTTATTGTTGAAGTTAAGCATCACATCAACCTTCTTCTTACCTGTGTCCGGCCAGTCGTCCCCATAGCACCTCCAACAGCGGAATCTGTTTCTTTCCGTTGTTCTTTAACGTTGTTCGCCTCTGCAAGACATACATGTGGTGCCTGCATTGTTTGTAACAGTAACCTAGCCATTCAAATCAAGTTCTTCTGTATCTTGTAGATAGTAACTTCCAAATTCTCGGCCTCTGTGTCTATTCTATATATTTAATTGTTTCCAATCCAAAGATGCTTGGATAGCCCTCGCATTAAGTGCTTGTCCCACAACTAGCTAGTTTGCGACTGTTTCAGCGCATTTTTGTTATAAAGACCCAGCGGGCGTTATTTTCATTGTTTGGGGGTTTTGAATCGTAGGACAGCATCTAAATGCGGGGCATCCTTAGTGATTTGTTGGTGTTTACACCACTACAACGTACGTACCAGCTATTTTATCGTGCCATCCCTGTTTATCTTTGTCTATTAATATCCATAGAAAACCTATGTATATTACCAGACCCGAAATAAGCATTCCTATCCATCTGAGAAATCCCTTGCCATATCCTATCGGATATGTGCCATCGGTTCCGCATAGTTTTATTTTCATTGCTTTCATACCGAGTGTCTGTCCGTTTCCAAAGAAATAGGTGAAATACGCAATTGAGACGGGTAGCCCTATAAGAGATGCAGCTAGGTACTCAACACCGAAAGCCATAAAAATGAAAATCAAGATAGCGTCAATTACAGCTACAATAATCATATCAATGATATACGACACAAGCCTTATTCCAGCACCTGCTTTTTCCATAATATCACCTGTTTTTTCCATAATATCACCTCCTTTTATTTTTATCTGTTACTTCTTAGCTTTTCGCCATGATTAGCAAAAAGCAATAACCCTGCCACCCTGCTTTGAAAAATAGGCCTTCCACAGTTTCCTGTTCCTACGGCACCCCCTTCTTGTAATCGCCCTTCTGCTTCTGCTAGGTGTTGGTTTTATTATTAATCCCCAGCTTAAATAGTTACAAGTAGCATCAACACATGTTGAGAACACATTGGAATGACGGGGTTGGAAACAGGAACAAATTGCAGTGAGTGCTGTTTCATACCGTTCGCATACGCAACAGAAACAAAAGTAATATATCAAAATAACGTCTTTCAGTAAATCAGGCATAGATAAATTTTCAACCATGAATGAAAAGGAAATTTTATAGAGCACATAAATAAAAGAAGAAATAGATGCGGGGGTTGCTGAGCTAGGAAAAGGCACAGGGCTTAGGACCCTGTCTCGTAGGAGTCCGCGTGTTCAAATCACGCCCCCCGCATAGATAATGGATGGTGACAAATGTCTAACAACACCGTAGCTGTGGAAGTCATCAAAGTATCAAAGCGATATGGCTACTTACAAGCTTTGAAATCAGTGTCCCTAAGTATATCGAAAGGCGAATTCGTGGCTTTTTCGGGGCATAACGGTGCGGGAAAGACAACATTACTGAAAATAATCGCCACGCATATCTCGCCTTCTTCGGGCACGGTGAAGATATTTGGCGATGATGCGTTCAAAAGCAGTAGCGAGATAAGAAGCAGGATTGGGTTAGTAACCCATGTGAGCTTCCTTTATGACGAGCTAACAGTCAGGGAGAACTTACTCTTCTATGCTAGACTATTCTCCGTAGAAGGCGAAGCCTTCTTAGATATAATAGAAGCCCTGGGTATGAAACGCTGGTATAATGTTCCAGTGAAGCAATTGTCGCACGGCTTACGGAAAAGGGCGGACATCGCCCGGGCGTTAATCCATGACCCTGATTTGATATTACTCGATGAACCCTTCACGGGACTGGACACGAATACATGCGATGTGCTTGTAGAGTACTTAAAAACACAGAAAGGGAAGGTAATATTAATATCTTCGCATTCTATAGAGTGGCCGAAGAAGATTTGCGATAAAACCATTTTGCTTGAGAGGGGAGAAATAGTCAATGAGATGCCGTTTTAGGTCATGACGATGAAAGAGGATAAGAGGCAAAAGGACATAGGACCGTCCACAATATCACAATTTTGGCAAGCGGCATTGAGGATAGCGGAGAAAGACCTGCGGGCTGAGTTCAGACGGTCTTATG
>JAYEJE010000018.1:0-3153 GCA_034660415.1 Methanobacteriota archaeon
TGGCTGTGCTGAGTGCACCGGCGCCACTTGCGCCGAATCCACATCCGATTGGCACTTCAAAGTCCGTAGATACTATTATCTTTGACTCACCCGCCAAATTATCGAGAACATATTTGGTGGTATTCGCATCTTCTTCTATACCGTTTATCTCTATCTTTATCCGGTTAGTGAGCGAAACGTCAGTTACGCAACCTGAGTCTAATACAAGGCCACAGCCAACAGAGCCTTTATACAATGGATTTTTATTATCACAGATCTCAAAGAAGCCAGTGATGTGTGATGGTGAATAAGCCTTTACAAATCCTTTCTTAAATGCGTTATCAACAGATCCGCGATTTTTCATTCTAGACATCCTCTACGATCTTATAAATAAAGCTTTACCAGAAACAATATAGTTTATATAAGAATAAAATAAAATGGCGGAGAGAATTTGTAGGGAAGAGAGGAGATGCAACTCCGAGGTGTTAGAAACGGTGATAGAAATAGCAGTGGGAATAGTACGGCAGAGTGTAGGCCAGAGGGGGAGGATAGGCGCACTATTTGTGGTTGGAGATGAAGAAGAAGTATTAAAGAAATCAAGGCCCTTAATTTTAGACCCACTTGCTAATTACCCAAAGGAGGTAAAGGACATAAGGGAGGCAAACGTCCAGGGAACAATGAAAGAACTAGCGAAACTGGACGGCGCTTTTGTCATCAGCAACGATGGCTATGTTCTTTCCGCAGCAAGGCATATAGAATCTCGGAATATCGACCTCCCCATGGGTTTTGGAAGCAGGCAC
The DNA here is from genome assembly GCA_034660415.1 of Methanobacteriota archaeon. Lineage (GTDB taxonomy): Archaea > Halobacteriota > Syntropharchaeia > Alkanophagales > Methanospirareceae > Methanophaga. Next base: position 780 of record JAYEJE010000018.1, read on the forward strand.
ATGGCCGCCGCATCTATCTCTAAAGAGACAGATGCCGTTGCAGTAGTAGTCTCAGAGAGAGACAGCGTGGTGAGAGTTTTTGATTATGGTGAGTTGGTTGGTGAGATAATAACGGGGATATGGGATTTAGAGAAGATAAAGCCGCATATAAAAGGGGAATATGAGAAGATAGTGAATAAGGATTTGAATTTGACGATGATTGTGAAAGCAAATTAAAGCATTTGTATTTACGGCCGAGATCACGGAGAGCGTTTGGATGAGATAAACATTTATCTTATTTTGCTTTATTATACTTACGTGCATGTCCACAAATCATACACCTGAATACATATCGCATCCACTTTTGAAAGAGGGAGTAGTAGAGCGAAGGAGATATCAAATAGCTATTGCGAGAGAGGCAAGGAAGGAATCGTTAATGGTTGTTTTGCCTACCGGCTTGGGCAAGACGACCATAGCCCTATTTGTTCTAATTAACCGGTTGGCAAGAGGTAAAGTACTGTTCCTGGCTCCGACCAGACCGCTAGTTGAGCAGCATTCGGCGTTATTAAACGATGTGCTGAACATTGATCCCTCGGTTATACAAATGCTCACAGGCAATGTATTGGCAGATAAGCGCGCGAAATTATGGGATGATGCAAAAGTAGTTGTATCAACACCGCAGATAATAGAAAACGATTTGCTGAGTAATAGAATAAACCTCCGTGCCGTTTCTTTGATAATATTCGATGAATGTCATCGTGCAGTGGGGAACTACTCGTATGTGTACATAGCGGAGAAGTATGCGGAACAAGCGATAGCGCCATTGGTATTGGGAATGACCGCATCTCCGGGTAGTGATAAGGAGAAGATAAAGGAAATTTGCATTTCCTTGGGTGTAAAGAAGGTAGAAAGCAGGACAGAATACGACTCCGATGTAGCACCCTATATACACAAAAAGGACATTGAATGGCGCACCCTAGACGTTCCCGTAGCGATAAAGAAACAGAAGCGGATATTAGATACCGTATTAGATGAGCGAATAGGCGAATTACAAAAGCTGGGCTTTATAAGGAAGAGAAGGGGCAAGGATGTAACAAAGAAAGAGCTTTTGGAGTTAAGGAATATAATAACAGAGCAATTGGCAAGTCAGAAACATGCAGACTTATACAAGGCGCTTTCGCTGCAAGCTGAGGTGTTGAAGATAAAGCATGCGATTGATTTGATAGAGACACAGGGCATTTTCGCAGTAAACAGATATTTTGGACGATTGAAGAACGAAGCACTTTCAAAGGATGGGAGTAAGGCGGCGAAGAGGTTGTTAAGGGATGACAGATTTGTGGATGCAATGAACATGGCAGCATCATACGAAGGAGAGCATCCAAAGCTAAATGCAGTGATACAGATACTGCGGGATGAGTTTCGTGTTAATCCAAACACGAGGATAATAGTTTTTACCAATTATCGTGATACTGCGGAGATGATCATATCCTGTTTGCAGGACCGGAACTCAGAAGAAGAAGGGATAAGAGCTGTTAAGTTCATCGGGCAGGCGACGAAGGCCGAGGATAAAGGCTTGAAGCAAAAGGAGCAGGTGGAGATAATAACTAAATTTAAAGCGGGCGATTACAACGTCTTAGTTGCTACTTCCGTGGCTGAGGAGGGACTTGACATCCCTGCGACCGACCTCGTACTCTTCTACGAGCCCATTCCGTCTGCGATACGAAGCATCCAGCGGAAAGGGAGGACTGCAAGGAAGAAAGTAGGAAAGGTTATAGTGCTTATTGCAAAAGGTACGAAGGACGAAGCTTATTACTGGCTAAGCAGGAGCAAAGAGCGCGAGATGCGAAAACTGATAAGCGAGATGCGAATGATCGAGATAGAAACAGAAAAAGCAGTGACAGAAACAGAAGCTACAGTGATAAAAACAGAATCAGGAGTGACAGAAACGGACCAAAACAAAACGGAAAATACGGAAGACGAGGATCAGAGCAGAATAACAGACTTTGAGGACGAGCTACAATTAACCATCTTTGTGGATCCGAGGGAGACGCGGGCAGGGGTAGCGCGGTTCCTACAGAAAGCAGGTGTGGTCCTGAAATTGCAGAATTTGGAGATTGGCGACTACATTGTTTCTGATAAGGTTTGCATAGAGCGTAAAACGGTAACGGATTTCTTGGATACACTGATAAATAAACGGCGGAATTTGTTCGAGCAGATTCATCGGATGAAGAACGAGTACGAGAAGCCCTTGCTCGTCATCGAGGGCGACTCAATCTATGGGCAGAGGAACGTGCATCCAAATGTGGTGAGGGCAGTAATGGCGTCCATAGCTATTGATTATTCCGTCCCTATAATACAAACGCGGGATGCAGCAGACACTGCATCGTTAATATAT
>JAYEJE010000019.1:0-3153 GCA_034660415.1 Methanobacteriota archaeon
GATCAGACTGTTCCCAACCCGGAGGTTATAGTCAATGTTTGGCAATGGCTCTATACGCTCCGGCTCGTACGAGTCAACAAGCCATAGCCAGAGCCGCAACTTCGCTATCTCTATGCCGTTTGGATTGAGGTCAACACCGTAAAGATTATTGACTAATATTATTATCTTCAATGTAGTGTCCGGATTCTCAGCGCCTATTTTGTCATTTATCTTCTTGTTCAACCAAAACAGTATATTTGCCGCCGCAAGCAAGAAAGCACCCGAACCACATGCGTTGTCCAGAACACGTAAATTCAGTATTATCTTCTCCCAAACCTGTTTCAATGTCGTGGCTGGAAGTATAAACAACTCCTCAATGTCTTTTATGAGTTCAGTATCCTTGTAGCCCTTTTCTGTCTTAAGTATTTCGTTTGTCTTTTCTATTATGCAGGGATAGATCGTATTCTCAGAAATGTATTTCGTTATTGACTTTGGCGTATAATACGCTCCTGTTCCCTTTCTATCTCTGGCGGTCATCGCACGTTCAAAGATATAACCTAATATTTCAGGGTCTACTGAATCTCCGTTCCCTAACTGCTCTTTATGCACGAACTTGAAACTATCCAGAAACTGTAGTACAGTCTTCAAAATCTCCGCTCTTACTTTATAATCTATATTCTTCCTTTCCACCTCTGTGTGAACAAACAAACTACCATTCAAGTATGGGACATCCTTAAACCGCTCATCTATATCAAATCGTTCAGCCTTTGGTCTATCCAAACAGCCAAAGAACAATTGTCTTAACTTTGGCGTGAGTAAATCCTCTTTCACTTCGGCTAGATATTTTAGTATATCCTCTCCTATTATGCCTTTTGACTGCAAGAACTTGATGAAAATCAACCTGTTCATCACGACCTGAGCTATTTGCTCCTTCTCGGCCCAATCCTTCACGCCGATGATATTGTTGACCAGACAGTCAGCTTCAGAAACGGTCTTCTGTTTGTTTTCATGGTCCTTATACCTACCGCCATGCAAAAGCGCATTATACCAATCGTAGAACTTCTTACTTATTTCCTCTTCCGTCTTTGGCGAAATGACCTTCGCCTTACCAACTAGAAATACCCGTATCTGCTCATAATTAGCTTCTAAGTTCAAGTCGCTGACTACTTCTTTATTCTTGTCTATGAATACCCATCGTAACCCATCTGTTGCTACACCAAAATCATAGTGCTCTTTCACTTCGGCAAGCCAAAACAAGCCTTTTATTTGGTTTACGCCGCCATCTCTGCTTTTTTCAAATAGATTAGCATTCAGCGGTTTCGCTTCTACTAGAAACATACCTGTTTTGCCTTTTATACGGTAATCTACGCTTCTATGGCCTTTTGGTGTCTCAAATGATTTTTCCGGTAGTTTCTCCAACTCTAACGGATCGAGAATTTTGTCAATCAGGAATTCCTTTGTAAAAGCTTCTGGTTCTGCCTTATCTTTCATAAACTCTGAACTGAGTTCCTTGCCTTCTTCAAAGACTCTGTTCTTGCCGTCTAAAGTAAGGCGTTCCTTAATATCCTTTATCAGGTCATCAACGCTATTTGCCGGATTCATTTTTTATTGCTTGTACATAAACTATAATAATATATATACACAATAATAAAGGAGGCAGAACATTGGTCAATCACGATATAACTAATCATAAGAAGCAAGGAGTCTCTAACAACATGTACCGCCCAAATTATACCATCACGAACAAAATCATTAATTACATAGCAGAGATTTCCGCTTCTCGTGAGGTAATACTTAACGCACCGCTACTTCCTAAATGGGAAGTCAAATTGCGAAAAGAAGCGATTCTGAAGATGGCGCACCACTCCACGAGTATCGAAGGGAATAGACTCACACTGGACGAGGTTAATAGGTTGCTCAGGGGCGAGGATATAGCAGCATGGGAAAAGGACAAGAAAGAGGTTATGGGCTATGTGAAAGTCCTGGAATACATAGACAACTTAGGAGAAGAAGGCGTTGAGCAGATTACAGAGGATACCATCCTGGAAATACATAGATTAAATACTCAGGGTATTCTTAACGATTCCGAAGCAGGGCACTACCGAAACGTGCAGGTAGCGGTGGTCAACGGTTGGGGTCGGGTGACCTTTCAACCGCCAGAGGCTGCGCACGTTCCTGCTTTAATGCACGATTTTGTGGCATGGCTAAACAGCAAAGAAGTAAAACAGTTATACCCCGTTTTGGTGAGCGGGATTGCACACTACGAATTCGTTAGGATACATCCTTTTGTAGATGGTAACGGAAGAACTGCGCGTGCACTGGCGACTTTAATTCTTTATCTCCGTGGTTTTGACACGAAACGTTTTTTTGCACTGGACGATTATTATAATGAAGACCGCAGCAGATACTATGCCGTTCTACAAACCGTTGACCCGGAAACAATTGAGATCACCCCATGGTTGGAGTACTTTACCGAAGGCGTAGCAGTAAGTATGGGGCGAGTGAAACAAGCAACTTTAGACCTTAGTGTAGATCGGCGTATAAAGGAACAACGAGGACAGATGTATCTAAACGATAGACAGATGAAGATTCTCAAGTATCTTCAGACCAATCCAAGAATTACTATCAAGGAGATACAGAAAATGTTCGATATTAGTAGAGACACGGCAAACCGTGTACTCAAGCCACTTTTAGAAAATAAATTGGTGGTAAGATGCGGGAAGGGGAGGGCGACATACTATGAACTATCCTAACAAATCGTCCGATTATCGTCCGATTATCGTCCGCCGAGTATCAATCCGAACATTTCTAAATAATTCCACGCCGCCAGGGAACTCCCTGTAAATAATTTACCAATTTTGATAATTATCATAGACACAGATTTCACAGATTTACACAGATGCTACTGTCTTGATTATTAAGTTTTTACGGGTCGAATAAAAATTAAATTTATAAATCAATACGCTACTTTAAATCTGTGTTAATCTGCGTTAATCTGTGTCTTAAAAATCATTGGAAAATGATACGTTTCTGGTAAATTATTATTCATGAGTTCCCCCACACATAGTTCCAGTAGGAATTGCATCGACTAAAAGAAGAGGTTAATGACCTAAAACTTCTTATTTATGATATTACGAGAATTATATGTAGCATGAGTATGTTAAAAAGGGAGGG
>JAYEJE010000020.1:0-3093 GCA_034660415.1 Methanobacteriota archaeon
TGCCAACTATAACAGAGTGATAGAATTAAAACCGACCGTAGGAGCATATAGAGGCTTGGGTATTATATACTCGGAAATTGGAGCAAGTGAAAATGCAACGGATGCATTTGAAAATGCGCTTGATATGGACACCAGCACAATTGAAGAGGGAACCTACAGGAAAATGTACCGTAAATACTATAGTCGGGGGCTAACCTATTACGCAATGCAGGAATATGATAAAGCAATTTGCGACTTTGACAAAGCCATAGAATTACAATCCGATTATGCAGAAGCATATAGAGATTTAGGTAAAGCATACTTGGAGATTGGGGACAAGGCAAAGGCAAATGAGGCATTCGAAACAGCAATAAGTATATTTGAGGAACAGGGAAACTCATATGTAGCAGAGCAGGTAAAGGAACTATTAGGGCTTATGAGCGCTGAATCGATACCAAAGCATATTATGGGATGCTCCATAGCTCCTGAGGATGCGTGTAGTGAATACCAGTGCTTATAGCGATAGGAGATACACCATATGGGATAGTATAAAAATAGGAGGTAAAAGAAAAAAAATGTGCGCACCAGTATCCGTAGCCGCAGGAGGAGCACTTACTACTTGGGCTCCAATGCTACTAAGCTATGTAGTAACCACAGCGGCAATAGTGGGTCTATTAGTGGTAAACTACCGGGGCAGTTTAAAGAAACTGTTCTCAAAGGCGTAGCCTGCGGTAGCGGCAGTAAAAGAACTATTTAGACATTAGAAAATGAGGGGGTGGCCTCAGTCACCCTCTCGCTTTCATTTTATTTATTTATGTCGTTTAAATCAATTTAAAATTGATTATTGACACAGATTAACACTGATTAACGCAGAAGAAATCAAATCCGTGTAAATATGTGTAAATCTGCGTCCTAAATAAATAGGTAGCAGTTATACTTTATATACAACTAGAAGTAAGATAAAAATTGATATGATTTTATAATCGATCACAAATAAAAAAATAATTCGTCCATTTCACATCACAAAAAATAGAAAGTAATATATATACATAAAAACAACTAAAGAAATAAGAGGATAAAAAAATGTGTGCACCGATAAGCGTAGCGGTTGGGGGGTTGGGCGAATCTTTTGCCCCTATGTCAGCGGATATAGTTAGATTCATCATGGACGGGTGGGTGTTCTTCTTTGGCGCCACTCTTACCTGGGGATTCTTAAAAAACCCGCTAAAATCATTTAAAAAAAATAAACAATAGAAAAGTGATTGGGCAGTTACAGCCCTTTTTACTTTTCTTTTATTTTGTTTTGTTTCGTTTTTCAAGCTTTTGTGTTTTCCGATGTAACCGACCTATCTTGGTAGGATCTCTATGATGCCGCCATTTAGGTCCTGGTCTATCCGCCAAAGTGCTTTGCTATCATCGCGGAACCAGAGTTTGAGCTCTGATCCATCCAGATAGATGTAACCATCCTGGAATATATCGCTATGAGTCCATCTGGGTAGGTTGTCATAGCCGACAGTATCACCAAGGCCCGATCCTGAGGCTGGTCTGACATCCACACGCGAGCCCCAAACATGGGTCACTCCCCCATTGGTTATCACTCGTACGAGGCGTACCGCTTCCTGGGGCGTTCCATTTATGGTCACCGTCTCTGTCTCTATGCTCGATAAATTCACCGTCTCTGTATGGGTGATCGTCCCAGTCTTGTTATTGATCACCGTCAGAGTTTGGTCGCCCTGCCAATATCTCATCGTAGATGGGTCGATCACTTCGATCTTGCCGCCATTATCCAGGAAAGCGATCCGATAACTTCCACTCATCGTTAACCGCTCCGCACCCGGCTGCTCCCAGTGAGGGTCTGTCCACCAGGCGGTTATCGTATAAATCTCCTGTCTGCTGCGGTAACGACTGTGCAGATATGCTCCTTTGACATCCTCATAGGTGGGCAAGTCATCAACCGTACGATGTAATACTAACGATGCGAAGTTGTCATTACCCACGAAATTGAAGAGCTTGCCACGCAGGTCCTCTTCGCTTAGACCAGCACGTGCGAGGAAGTCCGCGACTTTGACCGCATCATAGTTGATGTCGTCTGAGGCGTTGTCAGGATCTTTTCCCTTATCAAGAAAATTATATCTCGGCAAATCAGTCAATGATACGTTCTGGGTACTGCCATCAGGCTTGACGACCATAATACTTTCCGTGCCGGTCCACTTGTTGTTCTGTATTGACGGCGCCCAAACAGGATCAGACTCATCCGCGAAATTAGTTGTCATCTGCGTAATGTTTGTTCCATCGGAATCCATCATGTAAATCTCGAAATCACCCTTATATCTACCAGCAACAAAGACTATCTTCTCGCCTCCTAACGCCCACGCGGGTGAGCCCTCCTGATATTCTGCATTGTTCGTAAGTTGCGTAACGTTTGTTCCATCTGCATCCATCAGATATACCTCAAAGTCGCCATCACGATCTGAGCTAAAGAGTAGCTTGCTACTGTCAGAAGCCCATTCACCCGGAGAATCCCACTTGTTGTTATCTGTCAACTGTTCTTTATTTGCGCCATTCACATCCATCACATAAATATCTGAGTCGCCAATACGACCAGAGCAAAAGGCTATTTTGCTGCCATCTGGCGACCAGTGAGGATTTATATCCATACATGTATCCTCTGTTAGTCGCGTAACGTTTGTTCCATCTACATCCATCACATATATCTCGGGGTCACCATCGCGATCTGAAAAGAAGGCTATCCTGCTACCATTCGGCGACCAACATTGACACCCATCTGCGACCGTATTGTCTGTAAGCTGCGTAACGTTTGTGCCATCTGCATTCATCACATATATCTCGAAGTCGCCATCGCGATCTGAACAAAAGGCTATCTTGTTTCCACTGGGATGCCATTCGGGATTTATATCATTTGCAATATTGTTTGTGAGCCGTGTAACGTTTGTGCCATCTGCATCCATCAGATATATCTCATTGTTACCATCCATATTCGAGGTAAATGCGATCCTACCGGTTACATTCTCATCCGCAGCCATAACTGGCATCAAAATAGATGACAGCACTGCAATAGCCATTACTATCATCCATGCAATTGCAAATTCTTTT
>JAYEJE010000021.1:0-3069 GCA_034660415.1 Methanobacteriota archaeon
TACCATACTATGATGATAGAAAGGATATGTTGATATAAGGTACATTTCGTATGGAGTACGCCTTCCATAAGTTTTGGTAAATAGAACTAAACTATTTATGCGAGGAAACTACTCTGGATTTTAGAGTTTTTAAGGTTGGTATATCATTTGAAAAACATGCACCAACAACTTTCACCAACACCATCGGCATGGAATTCGTGCTGATACCCGCAGGGGAGTTTGAAATGGGCTCGCCATCGGATGAAGAGGGTAGGGATAGTGATGAAGGACCAGTCCATCATGTAAATATCGAAAAGGCGTTCTACATGGGCAGATATGAAGTCACACAGAAGCAATGGCGTGAGATTATGGGCGACAACAGCCCATACCGTTTCAAAGGCGATAGCCTACCTGTTGAGTGTGTTCCATTGGGCAATATGCTTGATTTCATCAGGTGGCTCAACGTGAAAGAAGGCACAAACAAGTACCGGCTGCCATCTGAGGCAGAATGGGAATATGCCTGTCGGGCTGGCACCACCACAAGATATTCATTCGGCGATGAAGACGCGAGCCTTGACGATTATGCTTGGTATAGGGATAATTCAGACCATCAAACGCATCCTGTCGGTCAGAAGAAGTCCAATTCATGGGAGCTGTATGACATGCATGGCAATGTCTGGGAATGGGTGTCGGATTGTTGGTATGGTAACTATAATGGTGCACCTGAAGACGGCAGTGCGTGGGCAGAAGATTCTAGCTGCTTTTCGGTCATCCGTGGCGGTGGCTGGCGCAGCGATATCAGATGCTGCAGGTCTGCCGCTCGCAGCTGGCCGGACGCCCTTGACATCATGATTGGTGCCAAAGTAGGCTTTCGCCTTGTGAAGGAGCAGTAGCTACTTACTGCTTTTCTACTTTACCACTTACAGGTCATACCACGAGGGTGTTGCCCTGAAGGCAGTGCGTGCGAAGCAGCACAGCCGAAGATGCAACGCCGACAATACCTGTCCAAACGGGCGCGAGAAAGCCACCACAATATGCCCGGGATGGGATACGGTAGCTTTAAAATTGTATTATGATGATGATGCGAATTTGAGCAACTTATCAGAGAAGACGATAGCAGAGATAAGATATGGGAACCATGGGATCTTGCAGAGCATAAGAAAACTCTACTTTTTAAGTGAGCGGAATGATCCGCAAACACCGCGTTATATGACAGAGTCAAAGGCAAGGCAAGGCAAGGTTGCAAAGGATCCCGTAGAGCAGACAGAATTATATGTCCGAGAAAAGTATGTCCATATATTACATCATCATCAACCCAGAGTTCAGAAATCGCTTCTGTTGATTTCTTCATCTCGTCTCTTCATTCCTTCATCTCTATCGTATGCCATATTATTCAGCCTACCGCATCAACCGTCCGAATAAGCTGTTCAGTCCTTTCCTGCGCCGTTTCGCCATCATCTCTTCCCATTCTTCAACTGCTTTAGCCTCTTTGTCGCCTGTATAACCAGCATCTGATTTCTCCTTCAAGCTCTCCAGCTCGCCAAGGTCCAACCACGCACCATTACAGTTAAGACAGACATCTATTTCTACCTCTTCTGCATATTCTAAGTCCATTAACCAGCCGCAACGTGGGCACACCAGTTTACTCTTACTCTGCGTGCCGATGTGCTTAGTGAGGAAATTCGCGAGCTTTCGGTCTCCCAGTACCTTTTTCAGCTCGTTATTGTCGAACCAGACACCCTGGCATTTGGGACAGACATCTATGATAACATTGGGTCCCCGCACCTCCACTTCCTCTTTCTCCATCGCCACCCAGCATCTTGGACATTGTAGGGTCTTGTCCTTCTCCTTCTTGCTTTGCATACTTTCTTAAATATAGATTACCATATAAAATAAGTAACTCGTATTTGTTTAGCAAACCACAAGATTACACAGATTTCCACGAGATTTCTTGTGTTAATCTTGTGGAATCTTGTGGTTTTTAAGATTAGCTATACAAATACGACGAACTTAAGGTTAGAATTTAGGATAAAATACTAAATCATCAGCTTTTTTTTTCCAAAAACCCAACTTTATTCGGCTTTTTAGCCAAAACCAAACTCTTTTAGGGGATGCTATTTGTATACCTAACAACCTAACAGTATGCATTATGAAAGAAGGAAATAAGATAGTTGAGATGATAGCGTTTGTGCTTGCACTTGCGCTCTGCGATACTAGCTGCAATTGTGGTGGTAGTGGGTGCTGCCAGGGTAAAGCGTGCAGATGCAATAAGGGGAATGATAAGCGGGAGAAAGGAGAGGGGTTGGATGATGGAAGGGAACAAGAAAGTATAATATCAGACTAAAATTAATTATTGACACAGATTAACGCAGATTAACGCAGATCAAATTAAATCAGTGTAAATCTGCGTCCTAAATTAAACAGGTGGAAGTTATACTTTATATACAAAGATAATTTCAAAAACGCAATAAAGTTTTTAAATGTCCGGTCTTTTCTTTTCTTGCTAATTGAAAAATGAGTCACATTAAGGAAGTAGCAATCTATGCGGTTTTGATGTTTGTAGCGATGCTGAGTTTGACGCTTATGGCGCCTGTGATCCAAGAATTTATTATTGATCGTTTCAATGCCAGCAATACAGAAGCGAGTATGTTTTTCAGCCTTGAAATGCTAGCCTACGTAATTTTTGCCATGATTTGGGGATCACTCTCGGACAAGTGTGGCAAAAGGAAGTTTTTCATTGTTTTCGGCTTTGCAGGCTCTTCGGTGCTGTATTTTCTTATGGTGCATGCGAATACACTACCCCTTCTTTTGATACTGAGATTTATACAGGGCGCTATTACGGTTATGGCATGGTCGCTTGTGATGACGAGTGCGTTGGATTCTGTGCCGAAAACAAGCTATGGCAAGACAATGGGTGCGATAGGTATGGCAATGATGCTTGGAATGGCATTTGGTGCGCCATTAGGCGGCTTTCTGGCAGAGCGGTATAACGTGTTTTTCCCAATGTATTTGACCTCTTTCCTTTTCCTTATGGGCACTTTGATTTCGGCGACCCAGATACATAATGTTCGCATTGAAAACAAGCCCGAT
>JAYEJE010000022.1:0-3066 GCA_034660415.1 Methanobacteriota archaeon
TCCCTTCTCAAAAACGCTTCCTTTATTACGTCCACGTACAGCCCTGACTTATACATCTCGTCCGCCCTGTAGATCTCTACTTCTATCTCTAAGAGATCGAGAGAATTAAGGAACGGCTGTAGAAAATGGTCGGCATAGGACAAATGACATCCTTCTGGGTCCGGGATCTCGGACAAAATTTTGCCCACTTGCGTTTCGTATTCCGCGGGAAGGAACGGGTATCGCCTTCGTAAAGGGTCAAAAGTATCAGCGACGTAGATTAGTTTTGCATCCACGTCCATGTCCCTGAGAGCAGTATGTACCGCATCGCCAATGATTATCTCGCGCAGGTTACCCACATGTATAGCGCCGGAAGGCGTAATACCCGTAGCGACAACCTGCTTAGTCTCGCGCCTACTATCTACGATCTCCTTTGCAATTACTTTAGACCAGTGCATCTTTCTAATAAAACATTTCTTTCAAAAAGTTTTAAAAGCTTTACCAAAGAAATATTACTCTTTATATGTGATAAATGATAGTGCATGAAGAAGTTAAATATTATGGACTTTATCGCGAAGACCTTGGAGAAAAGAACGTAGGGTCGTCATAGCGAAAATTACTTCTAAATATGTGTGATCCGTATTCACTCTATCCGCTTTTTCTTTTTCACCTTTATGACTTTCCCATTCTCATCCAACAGGAATTCGAGTAAAATCCTGTCTACTTCTGACGCTTTTAGGTTCCAAATCATTCCGCAGGCACCACATTCAACATCACAGCCCAATTCTATGACATACCAGCTTGCATCTGCGTATGGCGCTCCACAATAAGGACAGATACTAACAGCGACATCCAAAAAAGCTTTCTTCTGCTTCATGTGATAATACCTATTTTTCTCCCTGTTTAACTTTCTGTACCAATTTTTGTAGTTCAATGCAGCTTTCTTTCAGTCTTGAAATTCTTTCCTCAGAGAGATATTGACCCCTGCAATGCATTATCGCGTTGCGAATTGGTTCCAAATCGTCTAACCTCTTCTTCCACTCTTTCGGATTGCCCGTATAAAAACTGAAAACTCTTTTATTTGCATCGATAATCTTTCCATAATCATAAAAATCAATAAAATACAACTCTGGCAGTTCCCTTTCCTCTTTAAAACGAGTTGTTTGACTTCTTATTCCATATTTTTCCCTTACATTATCCGGAACTCCTTCCCACCACCATTCCTCTCCGTACTCCCTGCTCAAAACTCCCTTGATCATTTCTCTAAGGGTATTTTCAAACCATTCTATTAATGCATGGTTTAGTAATATGGAATTACTTGTCATTTTCTTAAGTCCTTCTAAGTCTTTTGGAAACGAATAACCCGATTCAATTCGTTTAATCTCTCCTAAAAAGTACATAATAGGTTGTTCATATTTTGGTTCAATATTTTTTTCGAGAGCTTTCTCAAATTCTATTTTTGCCTCCGGATATCGCTCTGTTAAATAAAATAATGAACCTAAATAGTAGTGAGGAGCCCACAATCTTGGATTTAGCTCTATTGCCTTTCTAAAGCTCATTTCGATTTCTTCAACATGCTCAGGAGATAAATCACCCCCATATTTTGAAAACAACTTCTTTCCCTTCACAAAATAATCCCAGCCACCTTCTTTAGCTATTCCATTTGTTGTTTCTTCTCTAATCTCCCTTTTTATTCGATTTATAGCCCCGTTTGCTGCTTTTCTCACATACGGCTTTTCATCATTAAGAAGCTGTTTGAGGTATGGTATCGCCTCTTCACTCCCCATTTTCCCCAAAGCTTTTGCGGAATATTGCCTTATCTCGGACTTGTCATCCACAAGCAACCATATTAGATGCGGAACTGCCTTATATATTTGGGGCTTAAAATTAGAAAGTTTTTCGAGAGCAGAAGCGGCTAATCTCCTCTCGTTTCCATTTCCGCTTTTTGTGAATTCTATTAGCTTGGGAATATTTTTCGGGTCTTTTGCCTCCCCAAGCACCCATGGAACTGAATGTTTCGTCATTTTAGATTTTGAACTCGAAGACAAACTAAGTTGATATTATACTCACCCCTTATAAATACCTTTTCTTCTTCCCTGCTCTGGGACACAACTCTTGTATCTCCTTTCGCATGGCTGATTTTGTTAGCTTTATCGGTTCGTGTAGGGTATTAGGTTATTTTGTCCTAAAGCTCATCTTCCCTCCCATTATCATAAACTCATCTATTGCGAGATTAGCTAATTTATCTGCCCTTTTTATAAGGTTATTCTCTCTTGGTACGTGACTATATGTTACCCTTTCAAATTGCCTCTCTTTTTCTTTTACCAGAAGAAACAACTCACCCAATTTTTCGTTTTTAACTCTGTATACACCATTAAGTTGCCTAATCATTAATTCGCTGTCCGAAAAGCATTCAACTTGGGTTACGGAAAAATCACTTGCCAGCTCTAATGCTTTTATCAATGCCCGATATTCTGCAATGTTGTTGGTTGCGTTACCAATGAATTCCTTATCTTCTTTTATTTTCTTGCCCGATTCATTGCATATCACAATGCCTATGCCCGCGGGTCCAGGGTTACCCCGGCAAGCGCCGTCTGTGTGTATGATTAACTTTTTCATCATTTTTCTTATCGCAGTGTCTTCTCTACAGGTACCATTCATTGCTCTTTAAATGTTTCATGTCTATTAATCTACTTCATCCACTATCTTCAATATTTCATCACCATAATTCTCAATCTTTCTTTCGCCAATCCCTTTTACAGTTTGCAGCTCCTGAGTTGTCTTCGGTAAGCGATTTGCTATACCGATTAGCGTGCTATCATGAAAAACGCAATATGCCGGGATACGGTTCTCAGCGGCAATTCGTTTCCGCCACTCCTTCAACGCCTCCAGCACACTCGAATTACCCGTTTCGCATAGTTCCGCTTTCTTCACGGGCAACTGCAACTCTATCGCTATCTGCTCTTTTAACGCCTTCTCGGCCAACTCCGTGAGGTATAATTGTGGTCTTGGATAGCTCGAACTACCCTGTTTGGTAATCAAATAGCCTTTTGCCATCATCTGATCAATAATCGTTCTTGCTACCTC
>JAYEJE010000023.1:0-3055 GCA_034660415.1 Methanobacteriota archaeon
CATGATAGACCTTGGGCTGGGTATGGGCCCGCTAACAGTGATGGTAAAACAGCGTGAATATCTCGAACTCTTAGACGTACCGGTAATGAAATGTGTTGAATTGTATTCAAGCATAGAGGCGTGGGAGAATGGCACCACCGGCAAAGGTCCTTATTTCAATATGCAGATTCCGGTAATGGAAATTGCAGGCGAGATAGAGTTTATTGTTGTCGGTGGCAGAGTGTACAATGAGACATACGACCTATCGCTATTACAACCTATTAATAGCCAGGTAGAGTGGGCTGTGGACCGGGCACTCTCGTGGGGCAATTTACAATATACGAACAACAGCGAGAGAAAAGTTGCAATTATATATTATCACCATTCGGTGGGCAATGATAGCTGCCTGGTTGCGGCAAACCTAGACGTTGCGCCAAGCATCGTGAATATACTTCATGCTATGGATGACCGTGGCTATGCACTCGGTGAGAATATCCCGACAGACAAGGAACTGCTGGATTTGGTGCTGACACAGGGTAGAAATATCGGGATCTGGGTGCCTAATCAGATAAAATACGTAGCAGAGAACTGTGACGTAGTGCTTGTACCGGAAGATGAATATTTAGCCTGGTTCAATGAACTACCGGAGCAGAAAAGGATGGGGGTAATCGAGCGTTGGGGTCCGCCACCAGGTAAGATCATGGTCTATGAAAATGAATCAGGTAAATACCTCATGGTACCAAAGATTTCGCTCGGTAACATTCTAATCGCGCCACAGCCATCGCGTGCAGGAACGCAGAATATAACTGCTCTGTATCACGATAAATCCGTGCCGCCAACGCATCAATATATCGCATTCTATTACTGGCTGACCCATGACTACGGTGCAGATGCAATCGTGTCTGTCGGCAGGCACGGAACACAGGAATGGCTGCCGGGAAAAGGTGTTGGGTTATCGGTAGAAGATTGCTGGCCTGCGATTTTGATTCAGGACCTGCCGGTAGTGTACCACTATGAAGTGGAAGGGATCGGCGAAGGCGTTATGGCGAAGAGACGGGGCAATGCGGTTATGATCGATCATCTGACACCGGTGATCGTTGCAGCAGGACTGTACGGTAATCTATCAAATCTCGAACAGACGATACCGCTGTACGAACGGGAGGAGAATGGCACGCTCAGGAACAAATATAAAGAGCAGATATTAGATATGTGCCGTGATCTGAATCTCGATCACGATCTGGGCGTTGATTTGGACGAGATTGCTGCGGGCAATGAGACTGCCTTTGAAGAGTTCCTCGATGAGATGCATGATTATCTACTGGAGATAAAGAGAGAGTACATGCCCTACGGGTTGCATATTATGGGAAAACCGCTCTCTAACGATAGCATTGTTGATATGACCAAATCACTGCTCGGATATGAATTCAGGGATTATATCGAAAGTATGAACCTCTCCGCGAACCAGACGAGAATGCTTCTTGAGGCAGTGATAATCAATGGATCATCACCGAAAGAGGCACAGGAGAAGGTGTTGGGCAGATCAGAAAATGTTACCGAGTCCATATCAGAGAACATGACCACATTGACAAGAACAACCACAGATGAGGATGGTAATTACACGTTCTCCAACCTAGCTGCCGGGAATTACACTATGTCCGTGCTAAAATATATATCGGGAATGAGCTGCTGGTTCATAGGCGCTATAAATACCAGTGTGGGCGATAGTGAGCACCTAAACGAAATCGAGGTCTGGCTGACATTCGGCGATGAGACAACTGCAAACGATATATTGAATATGACAGATGATCCGGATAGCATAGCCGGTACTTCCTCGATCTCTGGTGTAGTACTCGCGCAGGGCCGCTATGGTGTAACGCCAATGACTAACGCAACGGTAATTATAAGCAGACAGGATGCATCAGATGATGCGATAGCAGAGGAGACACCACTTACAAGCTTCCTGACTCGCGCGGTAGTGTACGCCGAGAATCTCCGTGAATGCATGATCGAAATACCAAGAACGTTAGACGCACTTGAAGGGCAATACATCCCTCCGGGGCCAAGTAACGACCCGATCAGAAATCCTGATGTGTTGCCGACCGGGCGGAATTTCTATGGTTTTGATCCGAATATTGTGCCGACAGAACCTGCATGGGAAGTGGGTAAGGAACTGATAGATCAATTGCTCTCTAAATATTATAACGGAACTGATGAAAGCTATCCAAAGAAGATCGGCTTTGTTATGTTCTCATTTAATACAATGAAGGATTTGGGCGTGCTTGAATCTGAACTCTTCTATCTGCTGGGTGTGGAACCTGTATGGGACAGAAACAAGAACGTCATTGATGTTCGTCTCATACCGATAGAGGACTTGGGTAGACCAAGAATAGATGTCATTGTCACCATGAGCGGTATATATCGCGAGAACTGGCCGCATCAGATCGAGTTAATCAATAAAGCGGTACGCATAGCATCCGAATCGGATGATTCGTCCCACCACAGGAACTATGTGAATGAAAGTACTCAATCAACATATCAATGGCTGATTGAGCACAACTATACCGAATCGCAGGCGCGAGAGCTCTCATTGACACGTATTTTCGGGCCGCCGGATGGTGTATGGGGCGTTGGCGGGTTTATTGCAGCCATTGAAGGCAGCGGTACGTGGGAGAACGAGAGTACGCTTGCAGACCTCTATATCAGGAATATGGGCAATGTGTATGGCGATACGATCTGGGGTGAGCAACACGTAGACCTATTCAAGCAGAATCTCGACGGAACAGAGGTAGCACTGTTCGGGTGGGCATCGCATTCCCACAGCGTGCTTGGTATAGATCACACATTTGAGTTCTTTGGTGGCTTGAGCATGGCGGTTCGCGAGATTACAGGTAAGGTGCCTGATATGTACATAAGCAACCTCAAGGATCAAAATGGTGCAAAGTTAGAGTCGTTGAGTCATGTCATTTTGAGGGATTTGCGTTCGATGTACTTTAATCCCTATTGGATCGAGGGCATGATGGAACATGATTATGCCGGTGCCAGATCGATAACCGAGATTATGGCGAACCTCTGGGGC
>JAYEJE010000024.1:0-15195 GCA_034660415.1 Methanobacteriota archaeon
TCAGTGCAATTGCTAGGAAGCCCTGCTGCTTCATGCAGGCTGTGGCTATGAAACATGGTCCGCCGGCTCTCTATTTAGCTTTTGGTCCCCTTACCACAAATCCACACTTCGGACATGCTGTATTCTCGTAGTCTTCCATCCAAAATTGGTTCTTGCACTTTGGGCATTTTACTTTTATTTTGGTCATTTTTATATATCCCCCCCCTTAAATGGGAGATATGTTTACTAGCATTTAAGGTTTTCGGTTGCAGTTCCACTGGAGATTTAATCAGCTTTACATGCTGTCCCGCAAATAAATCAAATAAATCAAAGAACTCCAAGCTAAATGAAGACTTTTAACATATTTTCAACAAAATTTTAACGTATTTACTACTACCGGTTTTTTCGGCCCGCCTCGCGGCGGGCATCATCTGCGTTGCCTCTTCGGCTGTGCGGCTTCGCACGCACCGCGTTCGAGCAACGTCCTCGTAACATAGCATGTAAGTGGTAAAGTGGTAAGTAGCTACTGCTCCTTCAGAATGCGAAAGCCGAGGTCGTCGTAGCGGGCGCGAGGGTCGTAGCCGTCGTGGCGAGCAGACCGGCAGCTCCAGGCGATGCCGCCCCAGCTACCGCCACGATTGAACCGGTGGGCACCCTGGCAGGCACCATAATATTCGCAGGCAAGTATCCATGCGCTGCCGTCTGTGGGTGCGCCGTTGTAACCGTCATGGCAGCAATCCTGCACCCATTCCCAGACATTGCCGTGCATGTCATACAGCCCCCACGGGTTAGCTTTCTTCTGTCCGACCGGATGCGTTTGTGAGCCCGAATTACTACAATACCATGCATAATCGCCAAGTTCTGATTCAGAATCACCGAATGAATAGCGTGTGCTGGTTCCTGCGCGGCAGGCATATTCCCACTCTGCCTCTGATGGCAGCTGGTACTTGGTGGTGCCTTCCTTCTCGTTGAGCTTCCTGATGAAGTCCTGCACCTCGTCCCATGAAACCTGCTCCACAGGCAGGTTGTCGTCACCCGTGAAATAGGACGGGTTGTCGCCCATAATCGCACGCCACTGCTCCTGCGTGACCTCGTATTTGCCCATGTAGAACGGATTTTTGATCGTTACATGGTGGACGGGTCCTTCATTTGGCGAGCCCATTTCAAATTCGCCCGCGGGTATCAGCACGAACTCCATGCCGATGGTGTTGGTGAAAGTAAATGGCTCAGTTATCGACATAATGCTTTCAATAAGATATTGTGGCTTTTCCTCTATCCGCACCATTACTGAAGTATCATACACCTCAGGCGTTGATAATTTCCCGTCCATATCTACCAGATGCACATCTTCCGAATCAACGTGCAGCACCGTCGAGGTATCTTCATCCGAATAATCCACCGAATCTTTTATGCCTGTGCCATCCCTTTCTGTGTACCAAAAGACAGTTACCTTCTTGCTTCGATCCACAGGGTCCTCAAACACTATTTCAAATAGCGTCCCTTTTCCTACACTCTGGCGCTTCGCTTCTAACGGCACGAGCCCGTCCAGCAGATCAACCATTGTCTCAATTGCCTTCACCGATTTCTTAGCTGTAATAGTCTCCGTGCCATCTTCGCAGGCTACATCATAGAGTCCAAAACTGTTAGCATCCGGGGCGTTCTCATCGAGAGTCTCATCTTTAAGATTGAATATCACTGCCCGTTCAATTCCATTTACGAACATCAGCGCTAAATACCGTGTTAATACGCTTGCTTGATTCTCCTCGCTATACACAAAACCGCTATCTTTATTTGCGCCCGTTGGGAATCCAAATTCCGTTATCCAAATGGGTTTTTCTTTTCCTTCGTTGTTCACGATTACCGTCTTCACTTTTGCTATGTTCTCTTCGATCTTTTCTGGGTTCTGGTACTCAGAATAATAATGAATAGCGACTTTGTCCATGTAGTAGTTATAAGCAGAGCCGTCATTTTGCTTTATCGCTTGGTACATCGCTTCCAGATAATCGGTGTTGAATCGTCCCACATGATTGCCTGCAACGTTGCTCTCCATGCCCAGTCCTGCGCACATGACAATGCAATTCGGGTTTGCTGCTTTCGCTGCTTTGTAGCCTGGTATCAATCTTTTACGCACATACTCTTCTGGTGTCATGTAGCCCTGATTTACACCAAAAACTTCTCTTTTGTAATCCACTTCGTTGCCGAGTTCAAAATAGATAACAGGGCGTTTTTGTCCTGGCATGTCATCTATTCCATCTCCATCATAGCGTTCTACTACGTGATAAACGTAATCGTAGTACTGCTCTGCGGTTATATCGTTGATGTCAAACGCGATATCTGTATTTTTTATGCTGAGTAGGAGTAATAAGTCAGGAGAGTCAGTATCTTGATACAGTTTGACCAGGTTGTCATAGCCTGAGTCGTATAATACGCTTCTGCCGCAAGGGGTGGTTTGCCAATACGGGTAACACCATTTCGCTTTTGTCCATTCATCGCCTTCTAAGTCCAGTGGTTCTAAGCCTATCCACCAGGCTTGGTCTCTGACAATTCCAAAGGTTTTTAGTTTAGCTTTATACGAGGGGAACATCTCTATCCAATTCTGCCAGTGTGCGTTTATTCCTATTCTATCCTGGCAAAATGTGGATTTTGATGGTTCCAGAGATGGTGGATTCTCAGGAGCAAATTTTGGAGCAAACTTCTGGATTCTGTTCCCACTATCAGCGACATAAACACAACCACTGCTATCTACTGCTATGCCAGAAGACGATTTAGACTCACCAACGCGTCTATCCCATTTGGTAATGAAATTACCAACAGAGTCAAACTTCTGGATTCGGTCATTCCCTGCATCAAGGACATAAACATTGCCACTGCTATCTACTGCTATGCCTCCAGGATAATGAAACTCACCATCTCCCGTACCAAAACTAGCCCATTTGGTAATGAAGTTACTGTTAGCGTCAAACTTCTGGATTCGGTCAGTATCAGCAACATAAACAGAACCACTGCTATCTACTGCTAGGCCTACAGGCGATTTAAACTCACCATCGCCACTACCCCATTTGGTAATGAAATTACCAACAGAGTCAAACTTCTGGATTTGGTCATTCCCTGCATCAGCGACATAAACATAACCGCTGCTCTTTACTGCTATACCCTCAGGATAATAAAACTCACCATCTCCTGTACCTTCACTACCCCATTTGGTGATAAAGTTGCCATAAGCGTCAAACTTCTGGATTCGGTGATTATCTGAATCGACGACATAAACATAACCATTGCTATCTACTGCTATGCCTTTAGGAGAATCAAACTCACCATCGCCTCTACCTTCACTACCCCATTTGGTAATGAAGTTACCGTTAGAGTCAAACTTCTGGATTCGGTCATTCCACAGTTCACAGACATAAACATAACCACTGCTATCTACTGCTATGCCTTCAGGATGATCAAACTCACCATTGCCCCTACCTTCACTACCCCATTTGGTAATGAAGTTACCATCAGAGTCAAACTTCTGGATTCGGTGATTATCTGAATCAACGACATAAACATTGCCTCTACTATCTACTGCTATGCCTTCAGGATGATCAAACTCACCATCGCCGGTACCTTCACTACCCCATTTGGTGATAAAGTTGCCATAAGCGTCAAACTTCTGGATTCGGTGATTCCAACTATCAGCGACAAAGACATTGCCGCCGCTATCTACTGCTATGCCACCAGGATGATTAAAGTACCAGGGCTGAGGCAATTCTGGCCACATAGTAACAAATGTATACTCGGCTTCAGCTCTTCTATCTGCTGTTAAGATCGCAAGTACAGAATCACTATATTCTTTATCCGGGATGATGTTGTCATTACCATGAGACCTAGGCGCGTAGGCAACGTGTCCATTAATATCCTCAGACACATCCACAGCCGACACTACGCCACCAAAAACCTGGCTGATAATCAGCAAAATCACAATTGCACTCAAATCCCTCACGCCTCTTTTCATCATCCTTGTTACCCCCCAGTATAAAATAGATAAGAGAAAAGAGACATAAATATACCTTTAGGGCACTATACAAATCTTTCGTCTTTCGTACAGATCAAAAACCTGTATTGACTCTCCTTCTACCTCAAATACTCAGAGTTTTGAGTTACTCGCAGTGTATTGCACGCGCACTGCGATAAATTCATCTACCCTTGTTAGTATCACTTTATCCGCTTTCATTTGGTTGTTACAATGTAACAACAGATGTATAGGTTCTTAAACGTTCAAATCTGACAAATTAAACCTAAGGCAACTACATCAGTTTTTGGAAATACATCGTTATCCTAGTATGTTTAAATAGCATAGACTTACAAACCCCCCTTAACCGAACACCCCTAATAGCATCGCCCATGAAGCGGTACGCCAGGTTCTAAAAAAAAAAACCGAAATCACGCATTGTAAACGAAAAGGATAGGTAATTCCACCGGTGCAAAACGGTAGCTTTATTTTCCGGTTAAACATTTTTTGGGGTTACAGGAGTCGCTTTGTGCTTATTCTGCCGAAGCCATCAGTCTGTTTAAAAGAGCTATAATGCTCTCAAAAGTCGCTTCTTTAATCTTGCCTAACCTCTTCACTACGATTAACTGACTCAGCGAATATATTTTATCCACCCTTATCATACTGTCTCTGGGTAAATTTCCTTCTTCCATGTCTTTCTGAGTGATTAAAATGGTGTACTCTTTAGTTTCTATATTGGAAGTAACTGCTACGACGACTATATCTTCCGTCTTTTGATTGTAAAGATTGTTAGAGATTACGATTACAGGGCGTCTCTTCTTAGACTTTAAATCACTGTATGGAATGGGAATTAAAGCCATCTCTCTTTGCTTTAACTTATACCTCATTCCATACCTCGTCATCTATCGGATTGTCCCAAAAATCTAAACTGCTTTCCGAGGCCATAAGTATGTCTTCAATGTCTTCTTCCTTCGGCGGAAGTATTACTATTTCTGCTCTTCTTCCCCTAAATTCCCTCAATTCCGGTAATTCAATTTTGCCCTCTTCTCCAATCTTCACATAAAATTTTAAAGCTGCCATTTCTCTCCTCTCCTCCTCTTAGCATTACCCTATCCAGCTATATAAAGATATGGTTACGTGAACTTGACACCTAAACGATAGTTTTATCAAACCCATTCTCTGACCTAATCGCTTGTTCACATCCACATTTTCAGTTTTTTGTTTCATCTATGAAGCGATCACATGTAGAGACCTAATATTATTTCGATTACTATTCCTAAGAGATTAAAAATCCTAATTGTCTGCGTTAATCTGCGTCCATAATTGGTTTTAGTTTGATTTTATGCTTTCTTGAAGTCCTCTGGAGTCATGTACTCGCCAGCTAATGAACCCGCTGACTTTCTTTGAGATACTTTCATCAGTTTTTCAAAAACTTCGATTTTATCTTATCAGGGATAGAGATAAGCCCTTTTGGCAGGAATATCACTATAAGGATAAGGATCAGACCAATCAATATGAATCGTCCATAGGTCATGCCGAAAGAGCGTAGAACCTCCCAGATGGCTGTAATTACTACTGTTCCTAGTATTGGACCACCAATGGTGTATAGGCCACCACTTACAGAGTATATTATCGGCCAGAACGATATGTCTATGCCATATACCTCCGGGGTTACATACCCGAAATGATGTATCTCCAGAGCGCCGGCAATTCCAGTGAAGAATGCGCTTGCTGCAAACGCTTTCAACTTATACACTGTTACATTGATACCCATTACCTTCGCTTCAAGCTCGTTCTCTCGTATGGCTTCCAGAGCGAGTCCCATCTTCGACTTCATTATCAGGTAGATTATAACGATCACCACAACTGCTATGAGTAGTATAATGTAATACTCATACATGACGTGATTTATTATCGTAACAGGAACTAATTTCTTCGCCGGGATACCGTCCCAACCGCCGGTGAGCCCTGAAAGCTCTACGGTTACCGTTTGAGCGATAATTGCAAATCCGAAAGTTACCATTGCGAGGAACCACGCCTTCAACCTTACACAGGTAAGGCCTATCAGAACGCCAATAACAGCGGCAAAAAAACCGCCGATTACTATTGTCAATATCACAGGAAGACCAAAACTATTTGAAATTATCGCCGACACATAACCACCGATACCGAAAAAAGCGGCATGACCTAAAGAACCCTGGCCAGAAGTAGCGAGCAGATTCCATGCTGATGAATACATGGTAAAGACAAGCATTAAGATCAAAACAGTCAGTAGATATTGATTGACATCTAAGATCAGTGGTAATAGAAAAGCCAGAATCAATGTGACAATGTCAATCCCGGTTTTTATGTTTAGTCTATTTAATTTCATTTTATTCTTCCTTCTCCCCGAATATACCTGTCGGCCTTATTACAAGAACAATAATCAAGATAATGAATGCTATTGTATCCTTCCATGCGGAGAATGACATTTCAAGGCCTAGTAAACCCACTGAAGATTGCAGGAATAACGGCACAATGTTTTCGGCAATACCCAAAGTCAGGCCAGCGATAATTGCACCTGGTATACTACCAAGCCCGCCAATGATTACGACCGCAAAAGCTTCTATTGCCGGGATGGACCCCACATACGGATTTACCATTTGACCTGTTATCAAACATAAGCTTCCGGCAGTCGCAGCAAATGCAGAACCCAATGCAAAACTGAGCATGTCCATCCGCTCCACATTAATACCCATTAATGTAGCCGCCTCCCTGTTCTGGCTTGTGGCTCGCATCGCTCTACCGAGGGTGGCTTTCTTCATGAATAGTTGAAGTGCAATTAGACATATGGCCGTAATTACGATAATGATGATATAATCCACTGGCAGATTGATGGATCCTAGAGTAATAGAAACGTCACTGTACGGGCTATGAATAGATCTTGAGTCAGTTGTCCAGAATACAGCCGCTAAATTCTGAAATAGATATATCAATCCGAGACTGAGAAAGATCTCGTTCAACTTACCGGTACCCATTATCGGCCGGAAGCAAAGTCGTTCTATAAAGACCCCGACAATCGCCAATATGATCATCGCAAGCGGGATCACGAGATAGGGGTTAAGACTAGAATAGGTGTAAATCCAGAAGGTAGCATAAGCTCCGAGCATCAGCAATTCGCCATGCGCGAAGTTCACTACCTTCATAACTCCGAATATCAGGTTCAGCCCTATCGCTAACAGGATGTATATACAGCCCGCATAAATGCCCCATACTACTATCTGGATGAAAACGCCAATGTCCATAGTTTTGAATAAATAATTAAATAGACAGAAATAAAAAATAAAAAGAAAAAAATTAATTAGGAGCTGCCTGGCTTGTACCAATCAGGCAATACAAACTCCGTCTCCTTTACGCTATCTGGCCAGACTATCTTCGGTCTCGTCTCTCCTACCGTTTCGTTCCAGATCAACTGCTCCATATACAGATCGAATTTACTCTCTCTGTAATCGGGCGAAAAGGTTATAACTTCGTTCTGCATCACCTCTATAATCTGCGGTATCTCGAGTTCCGCCAGAGAAGCCCTAATCTCTTCTTTGTCCAATGTGCCAGCGTTCTTAATTGCTTCGGCCGCGGTGTAAACACCCTCGTAGGTTGATGCACCCATCATACTCGGAGGTGTACCCCATTTGTTCTCAAAGTCCGCCTTGAATTTTACCACTGCACTGCTTATTGGTCCTGCGGGTATAACATAGGGTCCAAATCGGCTCTCCTGTATCGAGTATTCACCCCATTTCTCCACTCCGGTATAGTAGTCCGTATCATCGTTACACTCCACGGAGAGATATATCGTATCCAAACCAACATCCCTTCTTCCTTGAGACACTATGAGAGCCTGCTCGTTAAGAAAGGCAGCGGGATATACAACATCCGGATTAGATGCCTTCATTACGGTAAGTGGAGTTCTGAAATCGGTCTCGCTCATCTTGAATTTCTCGGCTGAAACAATCTCCATATTGAGGTTGTGTTCCTCTATCGCCTTTTTAATACCGTCGTAAACGCCTTCTCCGTATTTGCTGTCCTGATAAATAACGCCAAGTCGCAGTGTCCTATTCTCCGAGAAATTGTATCGCTCATCCACTAACGGTTTCACTATCTCATCAACAAATAGCAATGTCGAGTCAGGATAGTCATCCGTAGTCGGACAGTGATGGAAGAAGTAACTGGTATCTATATCGTCCCGCCTGGTTATTATCGGAGAAGATGCCCCGGTAATTATAAACGGCACCTTATGCTCTGCTGCCACCACTTGATCGGCATACGTTATTCCACTTGAGAATCCGCCGATCAATAAGTCGACCTCATCATTCGTAATAAGCTTCGTTACTACTTTAACACCGCCTTCCCTGCTCGTTTCCGTATCGCCCTTGAAAAGCTTCACCTTCAGGTACGTGCCATTAACAAGGACTCCGCCCTGCGCATTTATCTCATCGGCAGCCAGTACCGCCGCCTGCCACATGTCCGTTCCTGTCGTACTTGCGCCACCGGTCAATGGCGCGACAACGCCTATTCTTATCTCTTCTACTCCTTGCTGCGTATCTTTCGGTTGCTCTACACAGCCTGCAACCAACAAAGAAACCGCCAGCACTGCAATCAAAATTCCATATTTCATATTAATCACCTCGTTAACATCTTAATAATTTTATAGGGCTATTTAAAGTTTTCTATTTTCTTTTAGTGTTTGAAACTCTTTGTCTCTTTCATACATTAGGCAACATATTTGAAATTAAAATTAAAGGAGACACAAAAATGGATGATAAAATTTTCGGTTCTATAATTAAACGAGTTAGAGATGAACCATACGCAAAGAAAATGGGAATAGAACCGGTGGCATTAGATGCAGGTTACTCAAAAGTCAAAATGATATTTAAAGAGGATATGGAGAATATGTTTGGCATGGCACATGGCGGCGCGATATTTTCTTTGCTCGATGAAGCATTTGAAATGGCTGCAAACTCACATGGAACTGTGGCGGTTGCGCTCAGTATGAATATCACATATATAAAACCGCCCTCGACTGGAGACGTCTTATATGCGGAAGCGAGAGAGGTGAGTAGATCAGGCAGAATCGGAACATACGCAATCAACGTTAAAAATGAAGGGGATAACTTAATTGCTACATGTCAGGCTCTAGCTTACAGAAAACGAGATAAATTGCCTTTCCTGGATTGAGTACAATACAAAATAGCGATTAGTGTTTTTGTAGCATCACTGCGATGATAACAAAAGAGGCAGTGGAAGAGCTTGGCTTGAAAGAAGGCGATAAAGTAGAAGCTGTGATAAAAGCGACAGAGGTAATGGTGTCAAAGGACTAAAAAGGCAAGAGACGGTGCGGCGTCCGCCTCTCGCTGATGGTCGCGCTAACAATTCCACGTTGGATAAAAATGGGTTGTAATAACGGCCATCCGATATGCATCCTTGTCCTTACCATGTCATGTTTTTTTTGCCGCTCTTTTACTCCCTTCTCTTTCTCAAGTGGCCATAAATAACTGATAATAGTGCTGTAACCGCGAATACCGTTTCGAAGCCTGGTGTTGGTGTTGGAGTCAGAGAAGTCGTTGGTGCTGCGGGAGTTGGCGTTATTAGAGGTGTAAGAGCTAATTCAGCAGGTAACACGCCACTTCCTTCCGCGGGCACAATTGGCGGTTGTCCCATATCGGCAAAGATCTTCTGCCCGGAATCGCCTATGACAAACTGCACGAACTCCAGCCCAAGCTCAGGATTTTCCGCGTTCTTCGGTACGGTAATACCATAAACAATAGGCTTGCCCGTTTTTGTCTTCCCATCCGAAGTCTCTAATTCGACCTTTTTGTAAACGTCCGCATACTCCACCTTGCTCAAATCTATTGGTTCAGGCAAATCAACAAATGCTAAATTGTGCTGAACTGCAACGCTCCTGTACTCAAAAGCATAATCAAGCCCCCCTTCCTCAACCATCGCTACTAGTTCAACCGATTTCGGTCTTATACTTACCTTCTCTCTATTTGGCTTCAAATCTTCTGGCGTCTTTATGAGATACGTACCGTCTTCCTCACTTATCGTAATTGCCGTGTTGTTGAGAATCAACTCATCGAATATCTGGTCATCGCCGTAATATAACTCCGCAAGCTGAAACACCATTACTGCCCTGTATCCGCAAGGGTCGAGATTCGGGCTTGAGAATGCAAACACTACTCCATCTCGCCGGAGAATATCATACCAGTTATCGGGCGTAATTTCATCTGCATATCTGCTCTTCTCCGGATTATATGCAAGCACTAAATCGTTCGTTGCGAATCGGACAACCCAATCTGCATACTCGGGATACATCATGCTTGGTATGAGCGTGTAATCTGCGGATGCAACCACATCCCCTATCTTTCCGACATCTGTTACCTGTCTTATCGCTGCTATACTACCCATTGACTCCCGGCGCACATCTACATCCGGATGTAACGTCTCGAATTGTTTCTCCGCTTCTTCCAAAGGTACCGCTAAGCTACCAGCGTGGAAGATTTTGAGTGTTTTGGCTTCTTGCGCTTCCACCGAAGGGTTGTAAAAAGAGGCAAGCGATACGCAGACAATTACTACCATCGCTATTCCAAAGGCTAATATTTTTCTTCTTTCCATATTATTATCATCCTCGATATGCTAAGATATACATATCGATATAAAAAGGTTTTTGTTGGTGTCTTGTCAAGAACCTTTATATTAACAGAAGTAGATATGTGTAGTTGGGCATAGCGGCCATAGCGGCGGGGAAACTCCCGGTCCCATTCCGAACCCGGAAGATAAGCTCGTCAGCGTTCCTTACTGTACTGAGTTGCGAGAGCACTTGGGAACTCTGGATCGCTGCTATGCCTATTTCATTTTGAGTAGTTACTTACGTCCCATACATCTTATAATAACCCATAAAATCAGCTATTGTCAGCATCAAATCAAGGCCTCGCATCCTGTTTAAGCCGCCGGACGCAGCCGAAATCTCATCGAATTTCTTCACGTTATCTTTCCTGATCCCTTCCCCTTTTATAACTATTGGGACAGGGTCACTACTGTGTCTTTTTAGTGGCACTGGCGTGCTATGATCTCCAGTAATGACAATGTAAGCATCGGCATCTTTTAGCCGCGCCACAAGCTCTTTATCTATCCGGGAGATCATGCTTCTCTTACCCTCGAAGTTGCCATCATGGCCCTTATTATCAGTATCTTTCACGTGAACAAAGACAAATTCATGATCCTCCAAAGACTGCAATGTCGCTTCCGCCTTATTATTTAAGTTTGTATCCGCCTTACCTGTCGCACCTTCAACAGGGATAATATCCATGCCAAGGTATTTGGCAACGCCCTTATAAAGAGACGCTCCCGCTACACATGCGGTGCTAAACCCAAACCGCTCTTTTATCGGTGTCACCACCTCATAGCTGCCCGCGCCTCGCAGCAAAATGATATTCGCAGGTAGTTCTCCCTTCTGTCTCCGCGCCTCATTTACTGGATGCTCATTCAATAGCTCATGGCTCATCTGGATAAATTTATTTACGATTGCTGCTGTCCTCAGGGCAGCATCGCCTTCTTTAAGTGGTTTGCATTCTTGTACAATACTCCCAGCTTCATGCGTATCCACATCGGATACGTATTTGGTGATATTTTCGCCTTTCATTACAAGTGCGCATCGATGCTCGGTAGTATTCTTCAGAGCGAGCTCAACACCGTCTATTTCAAGCCCGTTTAGTACAGAAGCCAGTTCTTTACTCCCGTTTCTTCCCGCTCTTCTATCCACGACCCGCATCTTTTCGTCCACAGTAGCGAAATTAGCTCTAAATGCAACTTCCCCCTTATGCAATTGCATGTCAGCGCCAAGCGCTTCAAACACGCCTCTGCCTGGATAATACTTGTAAGGATCGTACCCAAAAAGGGAAAGATGTGCGGTATCGCTCCCTGGCACTATTCCCGGCGATATCACGTCCATCAACCCATTTATGCCCTCTTCGCTTATTTTATCTATATTAGAGGTATCAGCAGCTTGTAGGGGTGTTTTTCCACCCACTGATGGACGGTCACCAAGGCCATCGCATATCAATAGTATCGCCTTATTTTTACCGTTGCCTGGTTTTACACTCATTGAATATTTATCAAGCGCGTATATTTATTAAAGTTTATGGGCTTGGATTCAAGGATTGACTTAAAAGCGAAATTTAGGGGTGCTTTATTAGGCAGTGCTGTAGGCGATGCATTAGGCGCTCCTGTGGAAGGTTACGACATGGAGATGGTGCGTTCTGTATATGGCGGGGAGTGGGAAATGACCTATGGCCGCTACACAGACGACACGGAGATGATGATCGGCGTTGCGGAATCATTAATAGAGAATAAAGGCTTTAATGGTGCTGATATGGCACTTAAGTTCATCCAAAATTACAATGTAAAGAGGGGATACGGGCCAGGATCTAAAGAAGTGCTAAGAAGGATACGCGAAGGTGAAAGTTTGGCGGATGCATCGGGAAAACTATTTGGTGGAAGAGGTTCTTATGGCAATGGTGCTGCGATGCGAATTGCCCCTGTAGGGCTTTTTTATTTTGATACATCCGATATGCTATGGGAAATAGCTTATAAATCCTCTAATATCACGCATTCTCATGAGCTTGGCAAGGCTGGAGCAGCTTTGCAAGCTTTAGCCGTCGCTTTAGCCATGCGTGGACAAAAAGAGGATATGCTGCTCAAACTGAAAGAAGTTGTTAAAACTGATATGTATAAGGGTAAGGTAGGAAAGCTAAAGGCACTTTTGGATGATGGGGCAACTGAAAAGAGGGTGATATCGGAATTAGGCAACGGAGTGGAGGCTTTTGAGTCGGTACCCACAGCTATTTACTCTTTCCTCCGATCCGATAATTTTAAGGATAGTGTAGTCTACGCGATAAGTTTAGGTGGGGATACTGACACCATAGGGGCGATGACCGGGGCGATAAGCGGTGCTTACTACGGCGAAGCGGCAATTCCAAAAGCGTGGTTGGAGAGGTTAGAGGATGGTGAAAAGGGTAGAAGATATATAAAGAAGTTGGCAGATGATTTGTGTCAGATCAAGTTGCAGTTGTTGCAGGGGTGGTATTGACAGGAGTTGTAACGAAAGTTTTATATATTGATAATATTTATGATCTAACCGGATAATTAATTCTTTGACGGGGGTGTAGAAGAGATGATATTCAAAGCATTGAGTAGTACAACGCGGGTGGAGATGTTAAAGCTTTTAATGAAGAGAGAGTATCACGTGTCTGGTTTGGCAAAGGCGTTGGGAATATCAGTGCCGGTGGCTGCGAAGCATGTCAGAATTTTAGAGGGTGCTGATCTGCTGACGTGTAAACAATTCGGTAGGACACATGTATTAAAGGTGAATCGGGAGAAGCTGTATGATGCAATGGTGGCTTTTAGCGAGGAATACGAGATAGATGTTAAGAAAGGGACAAGCATTTTGGATGCATTAAAGGAAGTGGCAGGCGTGGGAATAAAGAAGATAGGTGATAAAGAGTTCATTGTATCAATAGACGGTGAAGAAGGTTTTTTTGTATACGAAGTAAATGGTAAATTCCCGGATAAGCCGATTAACGAATATTTGCTGGATCATGGTGGCGAGATAGAAATAAAGCGGTTGGTTCCTGTCCTTAAGAAGCGGGTAACGGTACATATGGGCAGCGGAGAAGGAAAAAAGCAGTGAGAAGGGTTAAGCACCATAACCATTTAAAAAGGGGTCCATGCCAATTTTTCTCTCCATGTGTGTCTATGATGCCAGCAAAGAGGCCGTTATCCCGATCCCGAATTTAGACTAGACGCCTTCCGAGTATAAAACCTGCAAGATAGATCCGCGCCTTGTCATTGATACCAGCTTTCTTCGCAACTGCAAGTTTAGGGCCGTTGGCATAGTTAATGCGGTACAGTCTAGGCAACAACTGCAAGGACATTGTTTTGGGCTGATATACCACAGATGGATGCTGCTATCACCGTCAGAGCCAATAAGCCGGCAACCATTCTTGTTTTCATCTTCTCATTTCACCTCCTATTCTATTATAGCTTTTTAATATAGCTATGTTATAAATATAGACTAGGTGTAACCAATTTATGCCGCTATGATAACTATAAAAAGAACCGTTAAGGATTGTAGGAAACCCGGACTTATTGGGGAAAGAATCAGAGGATTTTTTGACTTGATGAGGCCATTCACAATTCTTGGAGGGCTAATAGCAGGTTTTTTCCTCACCATGTTAGCTTCAAAGGTCTATGGAGTCACATTTGATTTTTCACTTGCACTGTTTGTAGGTGTAATTCTTGGGCTATTACAAGGGGCTTCTCAGGCACTTAACCAATCAATAGAAGAGGAGTTAGAAATAGACAAAATCACAGGAAAGGCTAAATATCGCCCTACAGGAAGGGGTATTATTTCATTAACGGAGGGTAAAATATTTGCTACAATTTTATATGTGGCTGCGATTACATGTGCTTTTTTTATTGAACCATTATTCGGGCTATTTATAAGTATCATTGCATTTTTTGGCGTGTTTTATACCATACCACCAATTCGAGCCAAACGATTCTTCTTGGTCAGCAATGTGTGGCAGGGGATAGCAAGAGGGATGTTACCGATCTTTGCTATATTTGCCATATTTGGTAATCCATTTACATCGCTTTCCGTATCTCTCGCATTTGTGATTGGTGTCTGGATGGTCGGGGCGCAAGCGAGTAAGGATCATGGTAACGACGTTAAAGGAGATTTGAGGTATGGGATCCAAACTTTTTTTGTGCTGTTACCAGAGAATCAGGGGTTATACCTGATGAGTGTGTTCATGGGGACTGCCTTTGTTCTTTTAACCATTTTCACAGCGCTAAATTTATTGCCACCGATATTTCTTTTACTGCTGATACTAATTATCCCTTCTGTTCTGATTCTGTACTTCCTTAAGAATAACTGTGTGGCACCTTTATTAGAGAATAATGTGGGGTGGGTTTCCATGTACGTTACATTATCTCTTTGGTATATCGTTCCAGCACTAAGTCTTTAGTAAACTCTTTATTATGTAAATACTGATTTTAAATGATGTTGAAAGAATATCTGAAACTCTCTCGCTCTTTCAATGCAGGTCTTACTGCTGCGGCTCCGGTTCTTGGAGCTGTTGCTATGACCGAATTTGAATTGACACACCTAGCCATATTGTTTTTGATAG
>JAYEJE010000025.1:0-3026 GCA_034660415.1 Methanobacteriota archaeon
TGTATTTTTTTGCAATTTTTGAGATTTCTATAGCATTTGCAATCTGCTTTCCCGTCATAGAAGTTACACCAACACAAATAGAATCTCTCGATTCTGATTCTACCTTTTCAGCCCCTTTTTCATCGATTCGCTGGTCAATTATTTCGACTTCATATTCATCCACGAGGGTTGATGCGATAGAGAGAAGACCAAAGGGTAATTGGGCATACTCATCTAATCCTGTTTTTGGAAATACAAGAAGAACTTTATCCAAGATTTCATCACCTGACTATTTTGATGTGATAAATATCTATAAAACTATGTATGGTGATTATATACATAATGTCTAATAGTAAAAGAGGACTCTTCATCGTATTTGAAGGTATTGACGGAGCAGGAAAGCGAACACTATCTAAATTCACAAAGGATATTCTGGAATCAAAAAACCTCAAAGTGGCTCTATTTGAATATCCCGATTACAATAGCATTTGGGGAGGAATTATCAATCGTTATCTCTATAATGAACTAGAATTGAGCATTGAGGAAGAGTTTTTTGTTTATTTCATTGATATATTAAAAGATCAGGCGGAAATCGATAAACTACTGAAAGAAGGATTTTTTATCATATCCGACAGATACTTTTCTTCCACTCTCGCTTTCCAATGCGCAAAAGGTTTCAACTATCAAAAGGCACGATCCACAATAGATATAATGGACGTCATCCTTCCGGACCTAACGATATTTTTACAAATCCCAGCAGTATTAGCACTAGAAAGGAAATATAAGGAAAAAGGGATTTTAGATCGACATGAAAAAGACAAAATTTTATTAAAAAATGTTAATTCGATATACGCTAAAAATTTAAAGGAGAATATTTTATCGAGAAAATGGATTGAAATTGATGGAAGCAAAGATTTAAAGAGTATGAAAAATGATATAGAGGTTATAATCAATAAACAGTTAGAAAGGGTGTGAATCTCTCAAATAGAGTTTAGGATATTTGTTTCATTTCTTCTCTTTTTCCCACATCTTTCATATCAAATCAGAAGGCCCGCCTTTTATTTCCGCTTTTAATTCTTCTTCGGAAAGCCGGTCCTTGATACGCTCGCTAAAATATATCTCTGCAGGATGTGCCTCTGTTCTCTTTTTAGCCTCTTCCAATGGCCACTAGTCTACAAACTTTTCCCCCCTCCCTGTTACCTTTATCATGGGGACTTTGTTCGCGATCTCTAATACATGACTTTCGGCCCATCGACATGTTAGATTGAATAATATTTAAGTACACATGGCAGCTAAAAGATAAAATCCAAAAATCAAATGCTGCAAAGAAATGAGGTTACTAAAATTAGAGCAATATACGTGCTTTTGTATTTACTTTCATTCCCAATATGGTGCAAGTTTATTTTTGAAGTTGTTTAATTTAACCTGTCGATATATCTAAAATGGCCGAAAGTCATGTAATAGATGTTCCAACCCAACAGGAGGCATATATAAAACAAATGTAAAATACAGAATTTGAGGAAGAGGCTATACCCATTTGTTTTAACAAGGAGATGTTTTTTTTAGAACAAACATCAAGATATAACCATGACATCGCCAAAGAAACCAGTATCTTCATGGCTCGATTACGACTTTTTCAAAGAGGAGCAGAAATCGATACCCGCTTTGACAGTCATACTGAGAACAGCAGGCTGCTATTGGCGGAAATGTACGATGTGTGGCTTCTGGCAAGAATCCGCAGACGTTTCACCTGCGGACATCATAGCACAACTAGAATATTCATTAAGAAACAGTCCCGAAGAAGATTTTATACTCAAGATATTCACTTCCGGCAGCTTCCTCGACGAGCGCGAGATCCCGAGCGAGACAAGAAGAGAGATAGCGGCGATAGTGAGAAAGAGAAAGAGGATAAAGAAGCTAATAGTGGAGACGAGACCCGAGTTTGTAACCGCGGCAAAAATCGCGGATTTGAAAGGTGTTGCGCATCTCGAGCTCGCTATTGGGTTAGAAACGGCAGATGATTTCATCAGGTCGAAGTACATAAACAAAGGTTTCTCGTTCGACGATTATGAGACAGCGTCGAAGATCGTGATGGAATGCGGTGCGACAGTAAAGACATATCTTCTGCTTAAACCACCGTTTGTATCTGAGAAGAAGGCAATAGAAGACGTTATAAGATCCGCTGAACTCGTTGCACCGTACAGTTCTACAATCTCGTTGAACCTCTGTAATGTGCAAAAATACACCGTTTTAGAGAATTTATGGAAAAGGGGCTATTATAGACCACCGTGGCTATGGAGTGCTGTTGCGGCGATGAAGGCGATAAAGAGGAGGGACATCACAGTGATGTCCGATCCCGTGGGTGCGGGACATAAAAGAGGACCGCATAACTGTGGTAAGTGCGACCATGAGATAAAAGAAACAGTGAAGGAATTCAATATAACACAGGATTTGCATGTGTTAGAACGCCAGGCCGATTGCGAATGCAAAGCGGTATGGCAAGAATTACTAAAATACGACGATTTGCTGTTTGATTCAACCATAGTTTAGCGGGTTTGTAATTGTTTCGCTAACCACAGGATTAAACAGATTTCCACAAACTTTTCTTTATACCTTCTCTTTTTATAAAGATACAAAGATGAGCATAAAAGCAAAAATAAAAGGGAGTGAATGTAAGAGATATCAGAAAACGCTTATTCTATCAACTGCACTTGCTTTTCTCATGCTTTACATAGCTTTTGGCTTGATCTTCTTCTCAAAGGAAGGAAATCCCATCCCGGGACCTTACATTTTGTTGATTTTCGCCATTAATTTCATTATCTTCGTTGTGTTTTACGAATCGCGAGGTAAAGAGAAGAGTAAAGGGAAAGATAATTTTAAATCACTTATTAAAGGCCTATTTCTTGCTATCTGCGCAACTTTCACACTCGTTGCAATTATCAGCGGTGTAAAGCTCATGATATATTATGATGGGTTTGAATTAATAGGCGGATTTGGGTCGTTCATATCCGCGTTGGCAATATGCATGATTGTAAGCATGATCCTCC
>JAYEJE010000026.1:0-3021 GCA_034660415.1 Methanobacteriota archaeon
TGATTTCGACATCGCGGAGGTTATCTTTTTCCGCAAGGTGAAATGCCGCCCAGTTGAGATTGTCTTCGAATATGTGTTTGACCGTGAGAGGGGCATCGGTAGTAAGACAGAGGAGAACGATGAAAAGGCATGTTCCAGGTGTTAAGATGTCTGGATGCATCAGTTAGATGTATGGTTGGATGGTTATGATAATTAATGCGGAGCGAACACAAAGTTATAGTTTATATACCACAAGAAAATAAATTGTTGACACCGATTAACGCAGATTAACGCAGAAGAAATGAAATCCGTGTAAATCCGTGTAAATCTGCGTCTTAGTTGGTAGTTATACGTTATATATAATGACAAATTGCAAAATAAGGAAACTGCGATCGCTGCTCTGGAACTTATAGAACAGCATTTGGGTGTGACATCGCCAATATATCTCTTTAAAACCCGAGATTTGTCAAAATCAGAAAATCACGAGATATTAGATACCCGATTCATGCCTACAACCCCCGCTTCTGAATCGCCCTCTTCACCTCGCTGACGCTTTCACCACCATCGTCAACACATTCTTGCCATCCTTAAACTCATACTTAACCTCATCCACCAGCGTCTTCATGAAATATACCCCGAGTCCACCTATCTTCCGCTTTTCCAAACTCGCATCCAGATCTGGCGGAGGGACCGACGTGGGATCAAACGGCTTACCTCTGTCTTTGATTACCACTATGACATCCTCGTCCCTTCTCCGGCAGGAGATATTAATCATGCCCACATCTACGATGTAGCCGTAGTTGATAATGTTAGTGCACGCCTCGTCAACAGCCATTTGAATCTCGAATATCTTACGATCCGCCAACCCAAATTCACGCATCGAATCAGTGATGAAATCTGCTATCACCGCTAAGTCCTCCAATTTCGATTCTATATCGAGTTCAAACAGGTCTTCCATTTGCAATATTCACTCCGCCTTCAATACCATTAACGTAATATCATCAAATTGCGGCTCATCGCCACAGAAGGCTAACACTTCCACCTTTATCTTCTCTATCATATCATTTGCAGATAATTCATGATTCACCTTAATAGTTGTAATGAGTCGCTCTTCCCCAAACTGCTCCATGCTCTTATTTATCGCCTCGGTCACACCATCGGTATAGAATACGACTGTATCACCGCCGTCCAGTATGATCTTTCGCTCTTCCAGTTCTATATCCGCTATTGCACCCAGCGCGATCCCTTTCGCATCGAGCCGCATTAGAGTTCTGGTCTTCGCTTTGAAGATCACCGGGGGGTTATGTCCCGCACTGACGTATGTCAACGTCCTCTCGCTCAAATCTAATACCGCGTAGAATAACGTAACGAACATCCCTGACTTCGCATCTGCCGTAATTAAACTGTTCGCATCGCGTATTACTTCTCTCACGCCGGAACTTCGCGTTGCTTTCGCCCGGACTATCGTTCGCGATAGCGCCATGAAAAGCGCGGCTGGAACGCCCTTGCCAGAGACATCAGCAATCGTGAGCCCGATCTTACCTTCCGAGATAGGGATGAAATCATAGAAATCGCCGCCAACCTCTTTCGCCGGAATATTCTGTGCTGCAAGCTCGAACCCCGGTAAGTCTGGTATGGCATCAGGCAAAAAGCTCTGCTGTATGTCATGTGCCATTTTTAATTCATACCGCTTTCTTTCCAGCTCAGCGGAGTATTTATCGCGCTCTTCCGCCGTCTCCAGCTCTCTTATCCGATTTGAAATGATGTATGCGAAGAAGAACATACCCAAAGAATTGGCGAAGATCATGGGTATGCTTACTTCCTCGACTACCGTAACCGCTTCTGAATATGGGTGCGCAAGGATAAGTGCAAGAATCATGTGGACGGATTCCATAAGGGCTGCAAATAGTACTGCTCCGGAAACGCCAATGAACTTGCCTCTTCTTAATATATATATAATACCCCCGAATAGTCCTGCAAGCACGGTGGCAAGTGAGCAAGGGACGCAGGTAAATCCACCTAAGAAGTACCGATGTATGCCACCTATCAGTCCCGCACCCAAGCCGATCACAGGTCCACCAATTAATCCTGCGATCATCGGACCAAGGTCTCGGACGTTTGCAATCGCGCCGAATATCTCTATCCCGGAGTAGGTGCCGAATATAGAGACTGCACCGAAGATTAAAATAAAAATAACGCGATTTTTTAGTGTGAATTTCTTGTCCAGGATCTCTCTGAAATATTTGGTGCGAGTGATCAGATAGGCGATTACCACGATTACACATATCTTCTCGACCAGCACAAGTAAAAGCTCGATTATGGGATATGCCATTTAATTCCCCTTACATAATATAATTGACCCATATTACATTTATTCTATAATATTACCAAAGCTAATGTCTTTAGAATTACATCACAAAATGGATGACGGCTATCGCATGATTCAGGATGAAATTCTTCTGGTGATGAAGAAGAGGAGAGAAGAGGTAGGAGATAGCGGAGATAATGAGAAGATGTAGAATTGACCCGGAAGCTATCAGAGCTTGTTGAAGGGGCTGACCTTATATCCAGACAACAGGAATATCTTCATCTATAATCACTCGTCTCGGGAACTATTTACAGCCTCTTCCTCTTGTTCGTATATCGCAAATAGCTGTATAAAGCCCGCGATGTCGAAGACCTCTTTTACATAGGGCTTTAAACACGCTAATTTCAAATCACCTTCCTCCTTCTTCAATCGCTTCTGTGATGCAAGCATCACCCGCAATCCCGAGCTGCTGATATAGTCCACGCCATCGAAATTCACGATTAATCTCACACTGCCGTCATCAATCAGTGCGCTTATACTTCGCTCTAGCTCGTTTGATGAATATGCATCAAGCCTGCCCTTCAAGGTCAATATCGCCACATTACCATCCCTTTTTTCTTCTAGTTTCATTTCGCCATTCCCGGACCCCCACCACCACGGATAGTATATCCCGTGCCTCGTGGTCTGACAATAGGACCTGAGCCAGGATGATCGTACCTGTAAGGCGAGTAGTA
>JAYEJE010000027.1:0-3017 GCA_034660415.1 Methanobacteriota archaeon
ACCCATTCGGGCACTGTTTCCATAAGCCTGAAGCTAAACGGCCTCTTCGAGCCAGATCTTCCACGCCTCCTTGCATATATTCTTGCCATTATCTTCGTTCACCTAAAGCCTTCTATTCTATTCTATTTGCCTTTGCCTGATTATCTTATCGTCACTTGGTATATAAATATTTTATGATGTTCTTTGCCATCAACTTGATAAGACATGGATTCTTTAAAAATTCGGGAAATACAATAGAAGGATAGTCCATATCACCCTTCTTCTGTATCTGTTGCAGTAGTGCCTCCTGTGACAACGTCTGGAAAATCGTATCGAAGTCACTGTCGCTAAGGATACACCTTAACCGGTGAACCTTCACGCCAAACGCAATTTCCTTGCCTATTTCCTTTCGCCATCGTCTTTCATAGGCAGTTAGCATCTTCAGATCCCCGGTCAAGGACGCTTTTGCCGCTATCTCACCCGCCATCTTGCCACATTTCATGCCGTAATACACGCCGCCACCAGTGACTGGCTTGACCTGCGCCGCGGCATCACCAACCAATAATATCCCTTTATCCACCCGTACAGTTTGCCCTCGCTTTCGGACTCCAACAGGGATAGTCCCCGCGGTAAATTTTGAACGGGCACCTTTGTATCGCTTCGCTATGATAGGGTGCTCAGCCAAATTTCTTTTTAAGTATAGCAAAGGGTTTGACTGTGCTGAAAACCGCTTGTCTATGCATAGCCCAATACGAGCGATGTTTTTCGCTCCAAGCGGAATAGCCCAAGCGAAAAAGCCCGGGGCAATAGTATTACCCACGAAGATCTCTGCAAAATCTGCAA
The DNA here is from genome assembly GCA_034660415.1 of Methanobacteriota archaeon. GTDB lineage: Archaea > Halobacteriota > Syntropharchaeia > Alkanophagales > Methanospirareceae > Methanophaga. The sequence continues at coordinate 823 of JAYEJE010000027.1, forward strand.
AAGCATCTTCGGTTTTATATACCCCTTCTACCTGCACGCAGTTCAGGAAGCTTTTTGCGACACTAAGCCCGGCCATTTTAGCCACTTTGCTCTTCACACCATCGGCGCCAATAACTACTCTTGCGCTTATTTCTTCTTTACCGTTCGCCGTGCTTATCAGTAGCTTTGTCTCTCCTGCCCCCTTCGTCACACTTTTAACCCGGCACCTCAAAATAATCTCAGCACCTTCTTTCTGCGCTTCTTCCGCCAATAGAGTATCAAAAATATCGCGCCTAATAGCAAAAGCGCTCTTATCCGGTGATTCTAGCATTAATTCCTGGGACTGCGAACGAACAATAGCACCTTTTATTTCGCAGTTTATGAATGATTTATCCTTCGTTTCGCTCTCTTCTATTGCTCTTTTACTTATAAGTCCTGCACATTGAACGGGCTTACCTATTTCGGTATCCGCCTCAATAATAAGTGTAGAAGCCCCCGTCTTTGCTGCATATTTCGCAGCCATGCAGCCCGCAGGTCCACCACCTACCACAACAACATCGTATTCGAGCATAGTAGACATACCAAATCCTTTTTATTTGGTAATGTTAATAAGAATTATAGAAGATAGGCAAGGATGGATGATGAGAATGAAAGCTAAGATGTCTAAGCAACCGAGGAAACAAAGGAAAGCAAGGTATAATGCACCTTTGCATATACGACATAAGTACATGAGTGCAGCTCTTTCACAGGATCTGCGAGGTAAATATGGGAAAAGGAGTTTTCCGCTGAGGAAAGGCGATACGGTAGTGGTAATGCGGGGCGATAGCAGAGGTAAAGAAGGCAAAGTGAGAACAGTAGACCTGAAGCGGGAGAAGATAACGGTGGAAGGCGTTGTTATTTCGAGGTCCGATTTATCCGAAGTGCCTCGACCAATGCATCCCTCGAATGTTATGATAACAAAGATAGAACTGAAGGATAAGCAAAGAGAAAGTGCATTGAGTAGGTAGTGGGCTGAATACAGTTAGAGGTTTTTATGTTTTAGTATTAACTTATACCTGCACGCTTAGCCCAGTTACTTCCTTATGTAGCGCAGCCATCCGCTTTATAGAGGGATGATTTACGCCTAATTTCGCCTTCAAATGTGCTATTTCGTGTTCTATGCTCGTTCTCCTTACCCCGTCAATCAGGTTATCAGCATGCGTAACTATCTTCTCTTCCATTGTTCTTGGCATGAGATCTACATCTTGGGGCAGCCCCTGTTCTTTTGCTTCGTCTGCAGTTATTCCAGCGCCCACATGCCGCTGTATTATTCTTACCACTCGCCCATCCAGCTTTAACGCTTTCGCTACTTCGCCACCAACAAAACCATGGTCTATACCATGTGTGCGACTCCGACCAATATCATGGAGCAAAGCCCCCCTAAAAATTAACTTTTCGTCTACACGACCATAATAATAACGACACGCGAACTCCAATGCGAGCTCGGAAACTGCAACACAATGTCCGATAACTCTCTCCTCACATCCGACATCACGCAGTAACTTTATGCACTCGTCTCTTATTACTCTCTTATCTTCTTCTTCCACTTCTCGATCTTAGCTATATCAGCCTCTAACTTTTTTATCAAATCGCCGTTATCAGAATATTCAAAATTCGCATTACATTCGTCACACCAAAAATCCTTCTCTAGTGCATCTTCAAACAAAACACGCTGACATTTACACTGGTAAAATACCCCGCCGCGCTCGGATTCCAATTTATTACGTAATTCCGCCAACTTTACTTCCGCTTCTTCTTCCATTATCTTCGTAACATTGCCCTGATTAAAGCACCAGAGATAGGTGATCCAGCCGCTATTATCATCGCGTTCCGTCCGGTATTCCGCTATTCGGTTCTCATATAACCGGTACAGAACCTTTCTCACCGCAGTGAGCTTGGTGTCGCTCAGCTTTGCAATTTCCTCGTCTGTTATTTCAGCATCCGGAACATTCGCCATCATCTTCAGACCCTCATCCCCTACCATCTTCCGAAAATATTCCTTTACTAGGGGATTGTCTGAGTCCAACATTTTCTACACCAAATAATTATTATACGCTTTTGTAAAGATAAACTTTTACCCGCTTTTCCAAGAAATTCGAAGACCTAAATGAACACGGCAGGTTTTAGGATGTAGCTGCTATTAGCACCAAATATTCACCTTCATCTAGCATAGCATC
>JAYEJE010000028.1:0-14958 GCA_034660415.1 Methanobacteriota archaeon
TTGTTTGTTTTGATTGGCATACTATTCTTTTTATTTTAAACCCTTTTTCTTTAGAAAAAGGCTTTACCGAAAAAGGAGGTTCTTTTTTAGGTCTTTTCACTACTTCCTAAGGTAATTGGGTTTTTACTATCAAAACCTAACTTTATTTGGCTTTATATCCAAAACCAAACATTTTTAGGGGTCATTATTTATGTACCTAATACCTAATCTTCCTAACATTTAGGAGAACCTAAAAAGGGGGTGGTATATGATGGAAGATATGAAGAGAACAAGGGTGATGGAGGAACTGACGCGACTACTACAGAATAACATTGAAGAAGTCGAAAGCGAAGGTGAATTAGATGAACGGGTTGAAGCGATAAAACGAGAGTTGGGTGCGTGGTTTATTGGAGGGTATCCACTTTATCAAGCTTCATAGTCAGGAGGAGCAGGTAACAAATGAGTATGGAAAAAGGAAATGGTAAAAGGAGGCTATGGGAGTTTCAGCCATTTACAATTTGTCGTATCCTAGGGTTGAGTTTTGACGAGAGGCGGTTGAAGCGAATTTTTAAGGAATTGAAACTTAACCATGACAACCAGTTTTCAGCGGATTTTGAAATGCATCAATCCCTTGCTCAGATATGCAGGACGCAAAGTCAGCCAGCAAAACGAGTGGAAAAGATGCTAGAAAAGCAATTTGCACCGTATAAGAACGAAGTTGAGCGGTTAGACGCGCAAAAGATAAGTGCAATTATCGAGGGGAGTACCGAAAACACATTAACAAATGTGCCCATCCCCGCTCTTATCTGGTTTGCTGTACGTAATGGCGGTCAGGATAAAGAACTCGAGACGAGGATTTTCGCCGCTATTCATATGAAGGAGCATCTGGCATTGCGATTTTACGATGAACTAGCCCTTAAGCTACCGGGAAGTAAAGTAGAGGATATAACAAAACAGTTAGAAATAGCTTTTGAATCGAATGAAAAGCTACAACGCAGGTGTGAGCGGTTGGAACAGAAGAAAGAAGATTTGATTTCGACACGCGACACAATAAAAACAGATAAAATCCGGCTCATTCATGAGTTGGAAGAGCAAAAGCGATTAACAGGCCGATTCCAAGAACAGCTAAAAGAAATAGGCGGAGAAGCAGCGTATGTGCAGATTGAAGGGCTGAAAAAGGAACTCGGGTTTTTAAGAAGCGAAAGAAAGCAGTTGAATAAAGAAAATGCAGAACTGCTCAGAATATCCACTGTCTCATTTGAATCCAAGATTAACTCAAAGATTGATGTCGGGAACAAGGTCGTAGCTTCTTCTTGCAACTGTAACAGCAATGATTGTGGCGATCAGAACGAAACGGGAACGGAGACAGGGGTTCAGCTTAAAGGAGTGAAGGTGGCTTATGTAGGTGGTGTCGAGCCGCTTGAGCCTAGCTACAAGGAAATGGCGGAATCTTTTGGCTGTCTCTTCTGTTATCACTGTGGTCACTGCGAAGGTGGGAAAAGGATGATGGAGCTTCTCGTAGAGAAAAATGACGTGGTATTTTGCCCTGTGGACATAAACAGTCATTACGCTTGCCGATTGGTTAAGGAAGCATGTAAATTGCGGGATAAGCCATGCCATTTCCTTCGCAGTTCTGGTTTGAGTGCGCTAAAGAGGGGGCTGTCGAAATTAGGTAGTGATGGTTCTGCATAGAAAGGAGAGAAAAAATGAACGTACAAATAGAAACTAAGCAAAAATGGGAAACACTTGATGGGGTATTGAACTTATTGCAAGATTCACACGGGCATACCGTAAGAGAGATTAGAGAAGCAATTTGGTTGCCAGAGGAAAAACTCGCGTCTATTCTTTGCTTCTTTGTGGATTTTGATTTGATTAGTTATGTGAATGGAAAAAGCCAGGTGAAGATAATGCCTTCTGGTTTGCGCGTTTTGGGACTCCCATCAGAATATAAAAGCGAATTGGAAGGAACGTTATAGATCCCATATTATAAAAAGGGAAAAAACAAATCCCTTTTTTAGGGTCTTTCATCGCTTCCTAACCTTTTTAGGTTTTATATCCCAAAACCTAACTTTTTAAGGTTCTTTATCAAAAACCGAGCTTTAGTAGGGCTGAATTTTTATATCCCTAACAACAAACCCTTTTTCTAAAGAAAAAGGCTTTACCGAAAAAGGCTGCGCAACAAACTTTTAAAAAAAGTTTGATCAAAAACGCTCCGTGGATGAAGAAATTTAGGAGGTGATAAGAAGAGAAAATGAAAATGAAAGAAGAAATAGGAAAAAGTAGCGCAAGGATGGCTGTTTTACTTGCCTTGATAGCAATAGCAGTTGCAGCTTTTACAGTTCTGCCAGTATTAGTATCGGCAGCACAAGAAGTAGAAGTCAGGGTTAATGCACCTGCGTATGTAGCGGGAACTTTTAACGCAACCATAGACGTGGACAACGTTACGGACCTCAATTCAGGGCAGTTCGACCTTTCGTTCAACTCTAGCGTAGTGAACGTAACAGAAGTGAAGGCAGGCGAAATAGACGGTGTAGCAGTGCCGATATTCATGTGGCACTTCTTTGATGCGGACACTGTGCGGGTGCTTATCAGTATGCCAATGGTCGTAGGTGCGAATGGTTCCGGGAGCTTAGCGGAAATAGAATTTGAAGTAAAAGGTAAGGGTGGCGAAAAAAGCACGCTAAACATTTCCAACGAGATGCTTGTGGATACCAAAGCGAAGAAGATAGATGCAGAATGGTATGACGACGAAGTAACAGTTCTAGGGACAGTGGTGAGTGTTAACGCACCTGCGTATGTAGAAGAAACATTTAACGTGACCATAGACGTGGCTAACGTTACGGACCTAAGCTCAGGTCAGTTCGACCTTTCGTTCAATTCCAGCGTGGTGAACGTAACCGAAGTGAAGGAAGGCGGAATAGACGGTGTGGCAGTGCCAATATTCATGTGGAATTTCTTTGATGCGGACACTGTGCGAGTGCTTGTCAGTATGCCAATGGACATGGGTGCGAATGGTTCCGGGAGCTTAGCGGAAATTGAATTCGAAGTAAAAGGTAACAGTGGCGAAAAAAGCACGTTGGACCTTTCCAACAGGCAACTTGTGGATGCCAAAGCGAAGAAGATAGATGCAGAATGGTATGGTGACGAAGTAACCGTTCTCTGAACGTAAGTTGATGCACCTGAGTCCGTATCGTACTGGAGTACTTCCAGCGATTAGACTATCGTAAAGGATGCGAAAAGAAGGAGGTTTTGGATAAGACGTGAAAGAAGAAAGAGAAAATGGCAGAAGGAGAATGAGTATGAAGCTGTCAATGCCGAACATAACTGTTTTGCTTATCTTAACGGCAATAGCAGTTATGTCTCTCGCAGTTGTTCCAGTAATAGTAGCAGCACAAGAAGTAGAAGTCAGGGTTAATGCACCAGAGTATGTAGAAGAAAGAGCAACTTTTGTCACTACCATAGACCTAGATGATGTGACGGACCTCAACTCAGCGCAGTTCGACCTGTCTTTCGATTCAAGCGTGGTAAAGGTAAGCGACGTAAATGAAGGGGAAATAGATGGAGAGGATGTGCCGATTTTTGACTGGCGTTTTGTTGATACAGACACTGTGATGGTGATTATTATGATGTCAATAGGAGAGAGTCTAAGTGGTTCAGGGTATTTAGCAGAAATTGAGGTCAAGGTGAAAGGTAAAGAAGGAAAGGAAACCGAGTTAAGTCTCTCTAATGGAGAACTTGTCAACGCGACGACTGGCGGAATAATACCATCGAATTGGTATGGTGCTGAGGTTAAAATAGCCGTTGAAGAAAAGGACGATGATGAAGATGAAGAAGAGGAAGAGGAAGAAGTCGGCGAAGAAGTTACTCCAGTATCATCGAACATAACGGCTTGGAAACCTGCTGAAGCAGTTGTAAACGATACCGCAGATGAGTCAAGAACTTTCAATATCTCCGTAGGCCAAATAGCAGTTATTAGCTGGCAAATAAATGGTACAGAAGTGCAAACAAATGAATGCGTAACGGAAGCTAGTTTTACGAAGACTGCTGATATTGGATCCTGGAACGTATCTGCAGTTGCAACTAACACTACCACTGGATTATCTGATATGCACACGTGGATCTGGAGCGTAGCACGTACTACAACTGTAACGCCAACAGAGGTAGTGGGTGAAATACCGCCAGCGGAAACCGAAGTTGAAGGAACTCCAACTCCTACACTGGCACCCCGAGTAACACCAAAACCAACTGCACCGTCAACCACTGATGAAAAGCCAACACCAACGCCTACACCACCAGGATTCGAAGCTATTCTTGCAATAGCGGTGATGCCAATTGCGTATATTCTGCTAAGAAGAGGTGGGAGATGAGAGATGAGAGATGAGAGAAGGGAGAAGGAGCGAGAGAGAGATGGGACAGATAGCCAACGGTTAACAGTTCCCTATTCCAGTATGAAAAAAATTTAGGAGATAAAAAAGAAAAAAATGAAAACAAAAAATGGATTGATGGCAGTAGTGTTGTGCGCGCTGTTCTTAGTGACTTTATCGGGAATAGGTATTGCCACAGCTACAGAAGACGAAACTCTGGACATCTACGGCAATGCCAACGAAGATGACATCCTCGACATGCGTGACTTAACATTCACCGCGAGAATGATCTTGAGATTAGAAGATGAAACGGATTTAGCAGATGCGAATTATGACGGCAGAGTAAGCGTAGCAGACATGACGCAAATCGGGCTGATTATTCTTGGCAGAGAAAGTAAGCTTACGCTCGTTGATTCCGCAGATAGAATTGTGACGGTGAACAAGCCGGTGGAGAAAGTGGCTATTGATATGACTGCAGCTGTCGAGGCTATTACACTACTCGGAGCTGCGGATAGGGTAGTTGGGCGGTGCCTCTACATAAATGAAATACTCTTCCCGGAGATTGTCGAGTTACCGGTTATTACAGGCCCAGGGGGCTACGACGTATACTATGAGACAGTATTTGAACTCGACCCTGACATCTTCTTGTCCTGGAATGCACCTTTCCCTGGACTTGACGATGTCATAAACACCCTCGAGCCGGAGATAACTGTTGTCGCATTAAACTTCCACGAGCCGGAAACAATGATAGAGGATATAAGAAAACTGAGATATGTCCTCAATACAGAAGAAAAAGGTGAGGAACTCATCGTTTTCTACGAAGGAATCATAAAAGAAATCACGGAAAAAACGGCGGGAGAGGAAAAACCAGAAGTCTTCCTTAAGTATCCTGGCTGGACACCTGAACAGCTTGGCACATTCAACGACAAGGCACCTGGGATGAGATATCTATTTGAGATAGTTTGCGGTACAAACATCGCGGCTGATCTGCCTGGATTTGGGTTTGTATCTGGTGTGGACCCGGAATGGCTGATAGACCAGAATCCCGATATTGTTGTGGCGAACATATGGAATGTGTATCACCCAGGTGCATTCGGTTATGAGGTAGATAACACCTCCGTAGCTATAGCGACAAGAGAGCAGATTATGGAGATGGATGCATTCGCTGGCGGTAAGGCGGTAGAGGACGGGAAAGTTTACCTATATGAGAACGAATTGGGAAACACGCCCAGAATTATTGTTGGCATTGCATACTGGGCGAAGTGGTTCCATCCTGAGCTGTTCAGCGAGCTTGACCCAAAAGCAATCCATCAGGAATACCTGACAGACTTCCTGGGGATAGACTATGACCTGAGCGAGCACGGCGTATTTGCATATCCGGAACCGATCATAGTTAATGTGAATGACAGTGAAGATGGATGACAGTGGATGAAAAAAAGAAAAAATGAAAACAAAAAATAGATTGATGGCAGTAGTGTTGTGCTCGCTGTTCTTAGTGACTTTACCAGGAATATGTATTGCCGCAGCTTCCGAAGACAAAACTTTAGACATCTACGGCAATGCAAACGAAGATGACATCATAGACATGCGTGATTTAACATTCACGGCGAGAATGATCTTGGGGTTAGAAGATGAAACTGATTTAGCAGATGCGAATTATGACGGCAGAGTAAGCGTGGCAGACATGACGCAAATAGGGCTGATTATTCTCGGCAGAGAGAGTAAGCTTACACTTGTTGACGCCGCAGATAGAATCGTGACGGTGAATAAGCCGGTGGAGAGGGTAGTTTTCACTCATCACGCGATGGCTGAGGGTATTTCAATACTCGGAGCACAGGACAGGGTAGTTGGCAGGGGATACACCATACCAAGTTCGGAACTCTTCCCGGAGTTAATGGAGTTGGATCCTGTTGACGGACCGATGGGTCCTTACAATGTAGACTTTGAGAAGGTGTTTGAACTCGACCCCGACATCTTTTTGACCGTAAATATACCTATGCCCGGATTTGAAGATGTCGTAGCCACGCTCGAGCCGGAGATACCAGTTGTCGCCTTGAACTTCTTTGAGCCACATACGATGGTAGAAAATATAAGAAAACTGAGATACGTGCTCAACACAGAAAAGAAGGGTAAGGAGTTCATCGCTTTCCACGAAGGAGTGGTGAACGACATCGCAGAGAAAACAGCAGGACTTTCTGAGGATGATAAACCGCGGGTGTTCCTCATGCTTCCTGAATGGACTCCTGGGCAGCTTAACACATGGAACGACAAGTTGCCTTTAGCCAAATATCTATTCGAGATAACCGGTGCTATAAACATCGCTGCTGACCTGCCTGGACCTGGTGGATGGGTACAGGAAGTAGACCCAGAGTGGTTGGCTGAGCAGAATCCTGATACTGTTATGGCGCAGATATTCGGGTCATTTGGTTATGGGATAGATGACAACTCAGTAGCTACTGCGAAAAGAGAAGAAATTATGGCTATGGATGCATTCGCTGGGAGTGATGCCGTGCTGAATGATAGTGTTTACCTATATCATTGTGACTTTATAACGACACCTCGATTTGTTGTCGGTGTGGCATCCTGGGCAAAGTGGTTCCATCCTGAGCTGTTCAGCGAGCTTGACCCGCAAGATATCCATCAGCAATACCTGACAGACTTCCTAGGGATAGACTATGACCTGGACGAGCACGGCGTATTTGTGTATCCGAAACAGTAAATAGATGTGGAACGAGCAGTGAGAAAAAAAAAGGAGAAATAAACAAAAATGGAACTCTTAGAAGCTATTAAGTCGAGGAAGAGTATCAGGGCATTCAAGCCCGACCAGGTTCCCAAGGAAGTCTTGACAGAACTTCTGGATGTCGCTAAATGGGCTCCATCCGGCACCAATACGCAGCCCTGGGAATTTTTCGTCTTGACATATTTTCCAGATGAAGTGCGAAGAATTGCAAACATTCCTGAGTCCAAGCAAGTTATTATCGGGATTGCCATTGGCTACCCGGACTGGAACCATCCACTTAATAGCTTGAGGACTGACCGAGAGCCTGTTGAGGAATTGGTCACATGGCGTGGAATGGCTGAAGAAGAGGAAAAAAAAGAATGAAAAAAGAAAAGGAAATTGAAAGGAAGGAAGGAAGGAGGAAAAACAATGAAGAAGTTACCAGAAGTGAATGAACGTTTTGAGGACTTGTACAGGATGCTCATTGGGCCGATTCGATCGAAGCTGCTGTTGACGGGCATCGAGCTTGGGATCTTCAATCAGTTGTCCGAACCCAAGTCGGCTGAGGCTGTGGCGGATGCAATCGGCACTCATTCGGAGAACACGAGGCTGTTTCTGGACGGGCTGGCAGCAAGCGACCTGACGGTGAAGAGGAATGGACTGTATCAGAACACGCCGGTTACGCAGGCATTTCTGGTGGAAGGGAGCTCCACATTCTTAGGGCAGATGTTCACCCTTCAGTCTCAGATGTGGGACCCGACAATCAACGATATGTCCAGGCTGGTCAAAGAGGGGGCACCGCAGCATTCGCCTGACACGGATATGGGCTCCGAGGAGATGTGGGCACAGTTTGCAGCATTCATGGCAAACTACGAGCGGGCTGGCGTGGCACAGCAAGCTGTTGAGATCGTCTCGGAACTGCCGGAGTTCCCATCGTTTCGGAAGATGCTGGACCTCGGTGGAGGCCCGGGGGTCACGGGAATTGCCATTGTGGGTGCGCATCCGAGCATGAAAGGTGTCATTTTCGACCGACCGGCAATAATCAAGGTGGCGGAGACATTCATAACGGAGTACGAGATGGAAGACCGGATGGCTGTACTGGCTGGAGATTATAACGGTGATTCCATCGGCGAGGGTTACGACCTGATCTGGGCAAGCAACACGCTTAACTTTGCCCGGCACGACCTGGACTCGCTTATGAAGAAGATTTACGATGCGCTCAACCCGGGCGGAGTATTCATCAGCTTCTGCGAGGGGTTGACCAACGAGCGGACGAAGACGGACTTCGTTGTTTTGTCCATGATGTCCATTGCGCTGATGGGTCAGGACATGTGCTTTGACCAGGGTGAAATCGGTGATTCCATGCTTCGTGTCGGGTTCAAGTCTGTTCGTAGTCGCACGCTGGATGTACCATGGAGCACGGCAGACCTCGACATTGGGAGGAAGTAGGAATGGGTGTAGGAAAAAATATAGGAGATAAAAAAGAAAAAAAATGAAAAACAAAACATTCGTATCGCTGGAAATAGCAATTGTGTTCTGCTTGCTGTTCTTAGTAGCTTTACCAGGCATTGCCACAGCTTCAGAAGATGAAACTCTGGACATCTATGGCAATGCAAACGAAGACGACATCATAGACATGCGTGACTTAACATTCACAGCGAGAATGATCTTGAGGTTAGAAGATGAAACTACTTTAGCAGATGCGAATTACGACGGTAGAGTAAGTGTGGCAGACATGACGCAAATAGGGCTGATTATTCTTGGCCGGGAAAGTAAGCTTACGCTCGTTGATTCTGCAGATAGAATCGTAACGGTGAACAAGCCGGTGGAGAAGATAGTTACCGGTCATGTCGTTGATAGCGAGGCTGTTAAACTACTCGGCGCATGGGACAGGGTGGTTGGCCGGGATACATACACAGCGGACGAGATTCTATTTCCAGGAGTGAGTGACTTGCCGGTCTGTGTGGGTCCAATGAACCACTACAACGCATACTACGAGACGGTATTTGAACTTGACCCCGACATCTTTCTGACATTCTATATGCCCCTGCCAGGACTTGATGATGTCGTAGATACCCTCGAGCCTGACATACCTCTCGTCTGCTTAAACTTCGAGAATCCTGCAACGCTGGTAGAGAATATAAAAAAACTGCGATACGTCCTCAATACAGAAGAAAGAGGTGAGGCGTACATCGAGTTCTACGAAGGTGTAGTGAACGACATCACAGCAAAGACAGCAGGACTTTCTGAGGAGGATAAACCGCAAGTGTTCTTATGGCCATTCAATTACGACTACCAAGACGAGTATATAGTCTATGGCGAGTACGCACCTGGAATACAAGCCCAAATGGAGATAGTTGGTGGTATAGACATCGGTAAAGACGTGGAAGGTGCTTGTCCACACGTAGGGTCGGAGTGGCTGGCGGTACAGGATATTGATGTTATCGTTGGTCACGTATCGACCTGGGTTGTTCCAGGTATATTCGCCTATGACGTAACCGATCCAACAGTAGCACGGAACACAATAGATTGGGTTATGGATCCAGATGAAAACCCTGCACTGGCAGGAAGCGATGCGGTACAGAATGGAAAAGTATACCTGTATCAGAACGAACTGGCAGGGTCACCTCGATTTGTGGTTGCGCTGGCATACATGGCGAAGTGGTTCCATCCGGAGCTGTTCGGTGACGATTTTGACCCTCATGAGATTCATATGACGTACCTGACAGACCACATGGACGTAGAGCGATCCGAGGTTGAGGACAGCGTATTGGCCTGGCCGGAACCATAGAGAGCTGAGGAAGGAGTAGTGAGATAAAAAAAAATCGGCAGATAGATAGAGGAGGAAACGATAAAATTTTTAGGAAAAAGCATCATGAAAAAATTACCAGAAGTGAATGATAGTTTTGAGGAGTTGTACAGGATGCTCATCGCACCGATAAAATCGGAGCTGCTGCTGACGGGCATCGAGCTGAAAGTGTTCGACCAGTTGTCTGAACCAAGATCGGCTGAGGCTGTTGCAGAGGCACTCGGCACTCATCCGGAGAACACGAGGTTGTTCCTGGACGGTTTAACTGCGAGCGACTTAGTAGTGAAACTGGATGGTCTGTACCAGAACACGCCAGTCGCACAGGCTTTTCTGGTGGAAAACACCACCACGTTCCTGGGACCGATACTTTCTATCACTGCACAGACGTTCTTTGCCATTAACGACTTGCCAAAACTGGTCAGGGAAGGACCTCCACCGCCGCCTTCACCAGAAGCGGATATGTGCTCCGAACAGGTCTGGGCACAGTTTGCAGCAGCTATGGCAAATGGCGAGCGGGCAGGGATAGCACGGCAGGCTCCAGAGATTGCCTCGGAACTATCTGAGTTCCCGTCGTTTAAGAAGATGCTGGACCTCGGCGGGGGTCCGGGGCTCATCGGAATTGCTATCGTTGCAACGCATCCGAGCATGAAGGGTGTCATCTTCGACAGGCCAGCTATAATCAAGGTGGCTGAGACATTCATCAAGGAGTATGAAATGGAAGATCGGATGGAGGTACTGGGCGGCGACTTTAACCATGATCCCATTGGCGAGGGATACGATCTGATCTGGGCAAGCAGCGCACTCAGTCTTGCCAAAGATGACATGGACTCGCTTACGAAGAAGATTTACGATGCGCTCAATCCGGGAGGCGTATTCCTTGTCTTGCACGAGGGTCTGACCTACGAGCGAACCAAACCCGACGCCATGGTGCTCAGCATGATGTCTATGGCGCTGACAGGTCAGGACATGAGGTTCGATCAGGGTGAAATTGCCGATTCCATGCTCCGCGTTGGGTTTAAGTCCGTCCGTTCACGCACGCAGGATACGGACTGGGGACCGATGGATTTGGATGTTGGACGGAAGGCTTAAAGATGCAAAATTCAAACAAAACCGAGAAAAAGGAGGGATAACTGAAAATGAAACTTTTAGAAGCCATTAAGTCGAGGAAGAGTATCAGGGCATTCAAGCCCGACCAGGTTCCCAGGGAAGTCTTAACAGAACTTCTGGATGTCGCAAGATGGGCTCCTTCCGGCACCAATACACAGCCTTGGGAATTTTTCGTTTTGACAGAAAAGGTATTGGATGAGTTTAGCCATACCATGGTAGAAAAGGTTCGTTCAGGGGATATTATGAAGCTAATTCAACCAGATATAGAGATGTTTAAAAGACCTGCAAAGGCAATTTATGGAAGGAGAGAGCTGAAATTTTTCAAGCAGTTTCTTGACCTTCTGGAGCCTGAAGAGGGAAAGACAAAAATGCAGAAATGGTTTGAGCTGAGTGCAAGCAGATACGGTGCCCCAGCTCTTATTATCGTAGTTGCAGATAAATCAGCACCGGGCTGGTTCATTTTTGATATAGGCTCGATAACCCAGACAATAGCTCTTTCAGCTCAGGAATTTGGCTTGGGCACATGTATCTTTGGTGGTGTAGCCTATTTTCCAGATGAAGTGCGAAGAATTGCAAACATTCCTGAGTCCAAGCAAGTTATTATCGGGATTGCTGTTGGATACCCGGATTGGGATCATCCACTTAATAGCTTGCGGACTGACCGAGAGCCTGTTGAGGAACTGGTTACATGGCGTGGGATGACCGAAGAAAGGAAGGAGAAAGCATCATGAAGAAGTTACCGAAAGCAAATGTTAGTTCTGAGTATCTGTACAGGATGCTCATCGCACCAATCCGCTCGAAGCTGCTCGTGACAACAATCGGGCTTGGACAAAAATAAGGAGACAAAACATGTTAGAAGGCGTAAAACGATTATTGAAGCTTGCGGGGCAGCAAAGGCGGAAGTTAATTGCTTCGTGCATTTTATCCGTTATCGGAACAGCCCTGGGGCTAGTACCTTTTATTCTCATTTATTTGATGGTGCTTGAATTATTCAACCCCGTGATAAACCAGGTTTATGTCTGGAAGCTTGTTTTTTGGTGCGTCGTTGCAATTGTTTTAAGATTCGCCTTTATGGGACTTTCGGGCGGTCTTTCCCACATAGCGGCATACTCCATCCTGTATGATTTGCGAATAAAACTGGCTAAGAAATTGGGTACGCTACCGCTGGGCTACTTCAACGAGAAGAACACTGGCAACATTAAGACTGCGATGAATGAGCATGTAGAGAATATAGAGGTATTCATCGCCCACAATTTGCCTGATTTAACCGCAGCCATCGTGGTGCCCATCTTTACCGCCGTTTTTCTCTTTATTGTTGACTGGCGAATGGCTCTTGCCACGCTGGCGGTTATTCCCGTTGCCTTCATAGCACAGGGATTTATGTATAGAGACTTCAAACCACTGATGAAAGGTTATTACGATGCTCTCGAAAAGATAAATTCCACCATTATCGAATATACTCAGGGCATGGCGGTTATCAAGGCGTTCAATCAAACCGTAGAATCATTCAGAAGATATAAAGACTCGATAGAGGACTACCGTAATTATATGGATAAGTGGGCAAAAAGATTTATACCATCGTGGACCATTTTCTCGGTTGTGGTTGTCGCTAACCTTATCGTCATATTACCTGTCGGTGCATGGCTTTACATATCGGGAAGCCTTTCTATGCCAACTCTTATTTTATTCCTGATACTTGGGATAGGGTTTAGCGCACCATTGATGAAACTCAATACGTTTTCTAACTTATTCCTGCAGATTTTAGAAGGTGAAAAACGGATTGACGAAATCCTGACGGAAAAACCGCTCCTGGAACCAGAGATAGAGGAAACAGCATCAAAATTCGAGATTGAATTTCAGGGCGTTCACTTCAGCTACAACGAAACGGAAGTTCTCCATAACGTCAATTTTGTTGTTCCACAAAACACGGTAAGTGCTTTAGTGGGGCCCTCTGGTGCGGGAAAGACCACGATAGCGCGGTTAATCCCGCGATTCTGGGATGTTGATACAGGTGAGATTTCCATTGGCGGCATAAATATCAAGGATATGAAAACTGAAAGTTTAATGTCCCTTGTCGCTTTTGTGTTTCAAGACGTAATCCTGTTCAACGACACCGTTTACGAAAATATACGCATGGGCAGGGAAGAGGCATCAGAAGAGGACGTGATAAATGCGGCAAAAATGGCGCACTGCCATGAATTCATTTCGGCGCTGCCCGACGGTTATCAAACCATCGTTGGGGAGCAGGGAGCAAAGCTGAGCGGTGGAGAAAAACAGAGGATCTCCATTGCCCGTGCCATCCTGAAGGATGCTACGATTATCATATTGGATGAAGCCACCGCTTTTGTGGACCCGGAAAATGAAGAGTTGATTCAAGACGCCATCGAGAAACTCGCATATGGGAAAACCCTCATCATAATTGCTCACAGACTCTCCACAATCACCGAAGCAGACCAGATCATCGTTCTGGACGAAGGTAAAATCGAGGAGAAGGGTACTCATGAAGAACTTATCCAGGCAGGGAACCTGTACAGTCGGATGTGGAATGCCCATGTATCTGCACAGGATTGGAAATTTGAAACCGAGGGAGGTGAAGACGTAAGCTAATATAAAAACCACGAGATTTCACAAGATTAAAGGGGCGTCAGGTTTTAGGTTTTAGGTTTCAGGACTACTAATACCTGACAACTCACGTCTAATCTCGTGGAAATCTGTGTAATCTGTGGTTAGCTAAACGAGGCGAAAAATGATAAAGGAACTATTTGAAATAGCAGGCGAAAGGAAAAAGGATCTTATCAAGGGGACTATTTTGAAGATAATAGAATCGAGCTTTGCAGGTGCACCCTTGATTATCCTCTATTTGACACTGAATGAGCTGTTCTCGGCATCCATCAATATCCGGACGGTCATTCTCCTGGTTATTGGACTGGCTGCTTGCTTTTTCTTGCAAGCTATATTTTATTATTGGGCTGATGCGGTCAATTATCCAACCGGGATTCGCATCTTAAGTGATTTGCGAATCAGACTGGGAGAGCATATCCGCAAGCTGTCAATGGGATTTTACTCTGAAAGAGAGACCGGGGACTTGAATAACATCATCAATCAGGATATAAAGAATATTGAAATTATTCCTACTTTTATATATCCGCAACTTGTAACCGCGATTGCTCTACCGGTTTTTATTGCCGTTTTCCTACTTTTTATCGACTGGAGAATGGCTCTGGCAACATTATCGGTTATTCCTGTTGCACTGGTTATCCTCAAGACATCGCGAACGGTCTTTAAACGGCTGGCAAAACAGAGAGCGAAAGCCGCTGCCGAAGCGAATTCGCGGATAATCGAGTATACACAGGGAATCGGCGTAATCAAGGCATTTGGGCGGATAGGGTCAAGGTTTAAAAAGTTTGAAGCGGCAATGGCAGATTATAAACGGACAAATGTGGACCTAGTGGTGAAGCTGGTTCCTCCGGACGTCGCCTTTTCAGCAATTCTCGGATTGGGTCTTGGCATTATCCTGCTGTCCGGCTCTTATCTTTTTCTTGGTGGTGAACTCAGCCTGGAGATATTCCTGCTGTTCCTCGTTCTGGGTTTACAGATTTACGTACCAATTCAAAATCTGTTCGTTTATATGGCTATGATGAGGGTAATGGATGCGTCCATGGAAAGAGTGATCGAAGTCCTGAATAGAAAACCGCTACCGGAACCTAATGATGATCCAGAGTTGAACCGATTTGACATTGAGTTCAAGAACGTGTCGTTCAAATACGAGGACACAGAAGTTCTTAAAGACGTCAGCTTCACAGTTCCGCAAAATACCATTACCGCCCTCGTGGGACCTTCCGGGGCAGGGAAGACAACAGTTGCGAATTTAATTGCTCGGTTTTGGGATGTTGATTCCGGCGAGATACTGATTGGCGGTTGCAACATCAAGGATTTGAAGACCGACAGACTTCTCTCGTACATCAGTATGGTGTTTCAGG
>JAYEJE010000029.1:0-2957 GCA_034660415.1 Methanobacteriota archaeon
TTCTTCGCTTCAAAAAATTTGTTTGGATTCGTCAATAGTTCTATCATTTTTATTCCCCTATTTCAAATACAAAGACTATTACCTTATATAGCATAACAAACAAGAATGAACAAGCTAAAACAGAGGGGTGGGTAAAGAGAGTGAGCTACGAGTTAGAATTACGGATTGTTGCTCTTGTAGTCTGTTTTATAGCGTTTTTCTATCTAACGGGTCTCTTTGTGAGTGGTTTAGGCTCTCTTGCGAAACGATTCAACGTGCCCGAATCAGTTGCAGGCGCTTCTGTAGCCGCTATGGTGAGCAGTGCACCGGAAATGGGTGCGTCCGTCTTCTCAGTTGTGGAGGGGCATCCGGATATAGGTCTGGGGACAATAGTCGGTTCGGCCATCTTTAATATCACCTTGTTGGTTGCATTCTCCTTCTGGGTGCGAAAATGCGTTCTCGATGAGAAAGTGCTCAAACGGGATGGGGCATTTTATCTCCTCGTTGTGATTGTTACGGTAGTGACGATTATGGATGGCGTTTTGACACAATGGGAGGCTTTATCCTGGTTCTTGCTTTATATCGTCTATTTCATCTGGCTTTTTAAGGATGCTATTAAAGGGAAGTTCGTACCCAAAGAGGAGTTCAAGCATGTATCAACACGGAAGGCGATTCTTTATACCGGAATAGGTGTTGCTGGTATCGCAGTGAGTGCGGATATAATGGTTAAGTCAACAGTATATATTACTGATACTTTTGGTTTATCGCAATCGCTCTTTAGCTTGATTATTATTGCGATCGCGACCTCAATACCCGACCTTTTCGTGTCGGTGGATGCGTCAAGGAAGGGTATGGGGAGCTTAGCCGTTTCTAACGCACTGGGCAGTAATATTTTCGATCTCCTAGCTGGAATAGGTTTGCCTTTCAGTTTCGTCTCACTAACGTATATTCAGGGCAACATAGGACTATCTGCGTTCTATCTCTTATTGTCCGTCTTCGTCTTCTTAGGCATAATCATCTTCAGACGAAGTTTAGGTAAGAAAGAGGCAGTTGTATTAGCTGCTGTTTACGGTAGCTATCTTATTATTCTTGTGTTCTGGGGCGGGATGTAACCTTTTTCGTTGCATATAATGTATAAGTTCTACCTATTTAATTTGGGACGCCGATTTACACTGATTTAACTGATTTGATTTCTTCTGTGTTAATCAGCGTTAATCCGTGTCTATAATTGATTTTAGTTTGTTCTTAACCGCCTTATATACAGCCGCGCCCATGCGAACGCTACTGCGGGACCTGTGATATTTGCTACAACCACGCCCCACCATACGCCAACCAGTCCCAGTTCGAGATTAAAAGCGAAAAGAACAGCAAATAACGGTGTTAAGATTAGCGTACGCAAAAGCGTGACTGCCAGTGCGTACATCCCTTCCCCTGTTCCTTGAAAGAGCGAAGAAGAGAGCATTCCAAATGATACAGATGGGTAAAAAAGACTCATTATCCTGAAAAAAATTATCAGCTCGGGAGCTAAATGTGCCGCCCCCTCGGAATGTGTGAATATCATAGCTATCTGCGGTGCAAGAATGAAGGTTGCCACACCTATAACTGTCTCTATCACGAGACCCACCTTTGTTGCATAGAGATGTGCAATACTTACCTTTTCATATGCGTGCGCACCAAAAGCAGCTCCAGCCACAGATACAACGGCAGTAGCGATACCCATAAGCGGCAATATTGCTATTGTTACTACCCGCCACCCTGTTGAATATATTGCTACGGAATCGGTGTTGCCCACTTTTACTAATATGAGATTTATTATCAATATGGTTAACGATATAGCGAGCTGCATCACGGAAACAGGCAGAGCAACCCTGAAAATATCCTTAATTATCTCTTTATCGAATTGAAACCCACTGAACTTGAATGATACGTACGTGTCCTTTTTGAAAAGCAGCCAGTTTAGCATGATAAATGATGTAATGGCCAGCGATATGACTGTGGCCCATGCAGCACCGGCAACTCCCAGACCAAAAGTGTAGATAAAAATCGGGTCTAGGACAATATTCAGACCTGCACCCAATGCCATAGCGTACATGGCTCGCTTGGCGTCTCCTTCACTCCGCAGTATAGCATTTGCTACGTTAGTGAAAAATATGAAAATACTGCCGGCGAAGAAAATCTGGGCATAGGCTATTGCAATATCCGCCGTCTTACCGGCACCTATCAGAACAAATAGCTCGTCTGTAAAGGCATAAAACGGTATGGTAAAAAGAACAGTGAGTAACAGCATCATAATGAGTGTATGAACGGCCACGTTGTCTGCACCCAGCTTATCTCGGGCACCGATCCTACGTGATATGGCAGACCCAGCACCTATACCTAACCCATTTGACAGTCCAATAGCCAGATAGAAGAAGGGGAAGACGAAACCAATAGCTGCGAGCGCGTTTGCACCAAGACCCGAGACCCAAATGGCATCCACGAGATTGTAGATTGTTTGCAGTGACATAGCCGCGATCATAGGTACTGCGAGTTTGATAATGGCTCTTTTCGGATCGCCAAGTAACATCACCACGCCTACCGTTTTCTTTTCCTGCGATGGCGCATCAGAAATGGCCATCTCTGGTACTGTATTGTTCATATACCGCTGTATTCTGCTTATTTGGTTCGCTAAGCAGGATTACACCGCTTCCCTCTTTTAAAGCTCTCGTTTAAAATAGTATTTGTATGGCAAGGGTAAAGAAGCACAACTGTCGAGAAGAAGCAGCATCACCGATTCCCGATAAGGTCACCTCCACGATTCGGGGTAATCCTACTGTGAAATGCGCGGATGGTAACGCATCTGCAATTTAACCTGTAACTTTAACCTTATTTCGTAATAGGTTCTTCAGGTAGTACATATTCCAATTTTTCTATAAGTTTTCTTGATTTTTTAGGTATTTCTGCGAATTGTGTTTTTTCCCTGATCTTCAATAACTGTA
>JAYEJE010000030.1:0-2939 GCA_034660415.1 Methanobacteriota archaeon
TTACCATACCGTCTCAGCTTCATTTTTACTGTCCTTGGTTGCGGTGTTCCGCCTAACGTTTTGCTCTGTTATATGCTGTTGGCAAAGGGCTTTATTCATCTTCCTTCCAGGTCCACCATTTCAGCAGTTTCGGATCGTGTTTCTTGTTGGTGGCATAATATACCGCACAGCGAAACACATAAAGCATACATCGGTCAACATTCATGCCATTCTGAGCACAAAGTCTGAAGTAAAGCTCTTCTGGATCATGATTCCACAGATCTTTAACTATTCCTTTTCTTTGACATATCTTACCCCCTCGGGTTCTTCATACTTTGTTTTGATAACAATTGTATTGGAAATCCTGTTAAAGAGACGCAACTTACTATTCGGCATAGCCAACCAGCCAATAAGACAATCCAATGGCAGAATAAATGCTTTGCCACAACTTTCTAATGCTGCAACTCCGAAATCTATTTTCCTGCCGTTCCGATCTGTAACTTTTAAACCCAATGCCATTTTACCAACAGATTGTCCATTATACCCTTCGAATAAAGTCCAATAGGTAAACATCAATACTCCATTAATTCCAAAACTCGCTATGCTGATAAAGTCAAAATCCCAAAAAAATCCTGAACTATTTACAATAATACTCGAAAAAACTTCCACCAACAGGATGTCAATAAGCCAAGCCCAGAATCTACTTAGCCAAATATATTGTTTCCATATTCTCTCCTTTTTCTTCGTTCATTTCTTCTCGCTCTTTTTCTGTTATCACTCCACGCTCTCATGAGCTCAAAGTTTTTAACTGCCCGTGTTCTATCCAATTAACCTGAATTGTTTCATTCACTAATGTTTTTGGTATGGTCAACTCTCTAAAATACACTGTATTAAATTTTTCGTATTGCACTCCATCCGGAAGCAAATCTACTCCTTCTACCACCGTTTTTCTAACTACTTTGTCGTGTGCAGGGTCTGTAAATATTACGGTTACCGTTACGTTTTTCGCCTCTTTATCTCCAATGTTCCAGACCGTTCCATGTACCTTCACACTTTCCATTCCTGAAAGGTTCTCAATCCCCCCCTGTCCCTGTGAACTGACAACATCATAAGCAATATTTACTCCACTCTCTTTTTGTTCAACAAGGTTGTAGAGAGAGAATCCCCCTAAAACAATTCCCGCTATTATCACGCCGACTATTATCAGACCGATTACCAATATTTTGATTTTATGTTCATTTTTCATCTTTTTACCTCCTGTTTATGGAATAGTTGTAACTATCCTCTCCTTGCTCAGAAATCTGGTCAAGTAACTTGTAAGTGCCAATAAAAGCACTGCTGCGATCAGCAAAACCCCAATAGCGACCCACGAAACAGCATACCCTCCGCTAATTACATTTTTAGTAAAAAAGAGTGCGAGAAATATCACAAAAAATATTGAGATGTTCAGGATTTGGTTTTCTCGCATACCCAGCAGAAAGTGCCCGAAACCCAGAAGACCTACGGCAGCTGCTATGAACGCAGGGACAACAAAAAAGATATGAAGGAAAATAGCAGGCGATGGCAGCAGCAGTATAGTTGAAAAGAGATTTCCAATTATAGTTATCATGACAGCCGTCAGTAGGGCGATAAAATAAGCAGGAATAGTAACGCCAACTACTTTCCCGGACCATATTTGCCTCAGGCTAAGAGGCGTACACAGCACTGTTTCTATAATACCTTCCCTCTTCTCATTGAAAAAAACCTTCCCCGAGAATATGTAGGCCGTGAATATACCCACCACCAACACAAAATAGAAAATCAGGTTGTTGAACTGATCAACCACTGCAGATTCCTCAACTGTTTTGACCACTGGTGCTGTCATTACACCGAGGTATAATGCAAAAAATATGCCTATGAGCATCTGGCTTCTAGTCTTTATAATTCCTTTCAGCTCCTTCTTTGCAACGATAAATATCTTATTCATTCTGCTTGCTCCCTCCCCCGTTGTATAATATCCAGATACACGTCCTCCAAGGACTTCGAGGTCTTCTTAATTTCTTCCACTTTTATTCCCTCGCCCATCAAAGTGCTCAAGAGTGTTGAGGTATCTTTTCCCTTTAAAGTGACCTCTATCTTTGCATTTTCTGCTTCGCAGAAAGAGACATACTCGAGCGCGCTAATGAAATCCACTGCCCTCTTAGATTCTTCGCTATCAACAAAAGTGATTTCAACGATAGGCTTGCTAAACTTCCTTCTCAAATGTTCTACTGTATCATAAGCTTTTATCTCTCCATCCTGAAGGATTGCGATTTTTGTGCATATTCGCTGCACCTCATCCAAATCGTGCGAGTTCAGAAATACGGTTCTTTTCTCCTCTTTTGACAACCGGAGGATGAGGTCTCGCACCATTCGCTGTGCTTCCGGGTCAAGACCGGACGAAGGCTCATCGAAGAATAGAATGTCCGGGTTGTGAATCATTGACCTTACAAGTCCCAATTTCCGTTTCATACCTTTAGAAAAAGTTCCGACTTTTTCAGCCCTTCTATCAGAAAGCCCCACGAAGTCCAGAAGTTCTCCAATCCTCCTTTTTCGCGCCATTCCATCTGAGATTCCGTAAAGTTGTGCATAGTAATCCAGATTTTCATACGCCGATAGCCCCTCATATAAGCCGTCATTTTCTAAAAGAACGCCTACTTTATTTCTGAGTTCTTCGTTCTCTCCCAGATTCTGTCCCTGAACCAATACGTTCCCTGATGTTGGCTTCAGAAGTCCCAGGATAATCCGCATTGTTGTTGTCTTTCCAGCTCCGTTGGGACCGAGATACCCGAATATCTCGCCTTCTTTCACTTCAAAACTGATGCGGTTAAGCACCGTTTTTCCGTTAAACGTTTTTGTCAGGTTTTGTACTTCTATCATTTTTCATTGTGCATAAACATAAATATTTCTTTGGTAAAGCTTTCTTTTTGAAAGAAAGGTTT
>JAYEJE010000031.1:0-2904 GCA_034660415.1 Methanobacteriota archaeon
GATCCGCTTAGTATTTCTGACTTCTCACCGCAAATGGGCGAGCGAGTTGAATTTCGAGATATTGCTTTTATTGCTGATTATCTAAAATTAAAACATAGAGAAATCACATCCGCCACAACTAAAATATTCTGTCGCTTTGATGTATCCAATCTCAAATCTTTTATGTCAACTTTTGAGATCGAAGAAGGAAAAGTTACCTTTTTTCAGTACGAAGGCGAGATATGGAAAGATATAGAAATCTACAAAAAGTCCGGTATAACGGGCGGTGTTCAGATTGAGCTAAATGACGATGTTAGATTTCAATCAATAGAAGCGTACAAATCATTACTGTTTAACAAAATCAATAAAATATTGCGGTTAGCATCGTTATCTCAGGGCACTTACATTGATTGGGCTGCTTTTGTGCTCTGTGAGCAAAATAGTGAAGGTGAGTATGAACGGATATATACAGAAAGGAAAATTATTCGAACTGAGTTCTCTGCGAGACCGGAATTGACGCCTTATGGCGACTTATCCAACTATTTTAAAAAAATCCTTTTCCAATATACCGATAATTTAGATACCGACTTGGGATTCTATTTTGCTCTTGAATGGTATCTGGAATCGTTAAATAGAAGTCTTTTGGAGTCTAAATATTTGGGTTTATTCACCGTTTTAGAGACCCTTATTTATAGGTTTGCTACTACACAAAAGCCACCCCGGATATTTATTTTAGTTGATGCCGATTTTAAGCGGTTTAAAGAGAAATTAAAAAAACCAATGAAAGACTCTCTTAGAGCTTTGAGTATGGATACAGAGAATAGAAAGGCATTATATTTGAATTTACCCTGTTTAAATAGATACACTTTCAAAGATAATCTAACCATGTTTTTAGGCTACTATAAAATAGGATATAGTGATATTATAGAGGACTTAGGGGATCTAATTAACGTTAGAGACAATATAACACATAAAGGAATATCAGAAAGAGAATTTGATGCTTTAATTGACACATGCGATAAACTGATGGCTTTGGTTCACCGAATATTTTTATCCGTTTTAAACTACGAGGGTAGCTATCGTAATTGGATTAATAAACACTTAGAAATATTCAAAAAAGACCCGAATACTGATTGGTGCTAAAAAAGGGTATGAAGAAAATAACGGCGGATAAGAATTGTTGATGCGCAGATTGACAGGCAGGTTTATGATTTGTATGGACTGTCTTCGTTGATCGGAGAAACATCGAGAATAGTATAAACGTATTTGACGACTTCTTGTTCTATAGATGCTCATTTCAAGGCAAAAATAAGTGTTAGTATATATGCAATACTTAAGTACACATAAATATTTTCCTAAATAACACAATTGTAATCGAATCAACGATAAACAAAAAAGGGCATAGGAGAAACTAATAATGCAGCGATTATGTATTACGTGCAAAGGATCACGGCTGTTATGCGGAAGAAAGACCTGCCCCTTACTCGCAGGATTGAAGAAAAGAACAGAGTTTGCGAAATTGGCAGATACAAATGAGTTCTTCGGCCCTTCTACTTCAATCTTCGTCGGTTGGAAAGGCTATCCCGTAGTGGGTGTGGGTCCGATGACCATATTAGAAGGCAAAGAGTACGATGCCGAACTCGGTAGACTGGAAGACCCGAGCGAGTGGTTCGCTCACGGCCTTGGCATGGAAGAGATCGTAGAACTAAGAAGTTCATCGTTACGAGCGAAACGAGGCGAAAGTGTAACCTCGCGAACCAACTTTGTTTCGGACATGGCAGAAATAGCGTTAGCTAAACAGCCAGTAGATGTCGAACTCACATTTAAGAGCAAACCTACCTTTAACCTCTCCTTCTCCGATGTAACGCGACCGACAGGCGCCAGTGTGACCGTGGAAAAGATGAATGTCACCGAGAATCCAAAGATACCGAAACAAGTAGAAAGCATCGTTTCCGACGAGCTTCGAGCAGTGGAATCCGCTAAAGGGCTGTATGACCTTGGATTGGACGTTTATAAAGTCGCCGAGATACTATCCGCGGGTACGTTGGGATTGCATCGTGATAAAAAAATGGTGCCAACGCGGTGGAGCATTACTGCAACAGATGACCTCATCTTCAAGAAGCTGGCAACGCAGCTAAAGGAATATCCGGTCATAGACACCTATTATGTTTATGAATCATCATACATGGACAACCACTTTCAGATACTGCTGATGCCAACATTATTTGAATATGAGAACTTCGAGGCGTGGTTTCCGGGCTCTGTTTGGAACGATGCGTCTTTTCTGCGACCGGTAATAGTAGAAGATTACGAAAGCTTTAAAGGTCGGAAACAGTACGCCGAGGAGGGCGGCGGCTATTATGCCGCGAGATTGGCAGTTGCGGAAGCGCTCCATAAGATGAGGCGGCAGGCGGGCGTCATAGTATTCCGAGAGATCCACCCCAGCTATTTCATTCCGCTGGGCGTTTGGGTTGTTAGAGAGACGGTTCGAGCTGCGTTTAGGACTAGATGTGTGAAGTTCGAGACAAAAACGGAGGCGCTGAAATATATTGATTCGCTATTGCAAGCAAAAACCGGACTGAAGTTAGCAATACGCGATTTTGAGGTGCAAAGTGTGATATTGCGGCAGAAGAAGCTTACCGATTATTAATGCGTTTCGCTAACTAAAAAAACCACGAGATTACACAAGATTAACACAAGAAATTAGGGTTAATAGGGATGGGATAGCCAATAGTTTATTAAAACCCGATTACTATTATTGTTTTCTCGTGAAAATCCGTGTAATCTTGTGGTTTGCTAAACATCCATGAAAAACTCCTAAGGGATCTCACCCAAGCGGAGCGTTTGCATCGGTACACTGCATGCGTAGAGCCTTTATTTCCTTATGCATTCATACCTCCTGCAGGCACTTCCATCATCTTTGCC
>JAYEJE010000032.1:0-2889 GCA_034660415.1 Methanobacteriota archaeon
GGGCGAAGTGCAGAGGGTTGGATATCGAGATGAAGTGGAGCGAATAGCGCGTAAGCTGAGATTAAGCGGATTTGTAGAGAATATTAAGCCATATGATGTCAGAATAGTTGCAGAGGGAGAGGCAGATATTATAAGCCGGTTTATTGAGCAGATAAGGATAAAGAAGTATCCAATAGATGTGGAAGATATAGAAGTTAATTTTGAGGACTTTAAAGGAGAATTCGAGTATTTTGAGATCAGACGCGGGGAATGGCATGAAGAACTGGGTGAAAGATTGGATGCCGCGGGGAAATTGCTTTACAGGTCTGTCGAATTAAGCGAGAAGTCCGTGCAATTAAGCGAGAAGTCCGTGCAATTAAGCGAGAAGTCCGTGCAATTAAGCGAGAAGTCCGTGCAATTAGGCGAGAAGTCCGTGAAACTTACCGAGGAATCCGTAGGGATAGGGCACACAATGCTTGAGAAACAGGATGAGACCATAGACGAGATAAGAGGTTTGAGGTATGATATGAAGGCGTATATGGAGCAGAGATTCAACAAGATAGAGCAAGAGATAGTGGCGATAAAAGAGAAAATCGGGCTATCAATATAAATTATTTCATTTGATATCCCCAGAGCGATTATTCCACTAACTTCTTATCGAAATATCTTACCTCACAGAATGTGATAATTTCCTCTGCATAATCTGCATCTCTTGTCGCCATTTTCACCTCTTAATACTTGCATCCAGGACGTTAGGAAACTTCCTAAAAAATCATGATCTTTTCTATCTTATTTGGAATTCGGTGCCGCTAATTCACTAACTCTTCGCTCCCGCAGATGCAGATACCAATGAATATTCATCATACGCCCTTTTTAGGAACTTTGACAGCACTATTGCGGCACAATAGAAAATGACTACCGCGAAAAATCTTACATCTCGGAAAATGTAATCAAGTGGCACAAAGGCTTCCACCACCTCTTCTGATAGTCTATACCATCTCATCGCATAGTAAACAAGGATGTAAATATTTATGGCTGTTACAGCAACGATAATTCCACGATAGACTTTAGCCAAATCTAACCAGTCTCTCTGTCTAACAGATATGATAACTAAAAGAGTGAATAAGAGCCAACCCAAGACAAAAATGGCGATACCTGAGCAGACACTTTCTCCCTTGGTTATATTGTAGTCAAAACTTATGGCGGTTCGCCATAAAAACGCTAGGCCTACTACCACTAATAATGTCCGTTCATCTGTTAGCACAGTGCTTATTAATTCTCGCACATTCATTTCTCTCAGCTTTTTTGCCGTTGGATATAAATAGGGTGATAGAATATGCAGAAACGCCTTCTCTTTTGACTCCGATATATAATCCTCGTGCATCTTATTTGCATACTTCAGCGACCATAACATTGCACAATAAAACACTATTAAGGCAATATATCTCACATCCCGGAAAATGAAATCCATTGGCAAATAAGCTTCTACGTGCAGTAACTTAAACCATCTCATCACATAGTAAATAAGAACGTAAACGTTTATAGAGACCATACTAATGGCAATAGCTTCATAAATCCAGTTTGAAATTGGCCAACCCTTCTGTACCTTAAACATGTGGCACGTATAAGCGAAGATAACCCAGCCCAATATGATGATAGCGATACCTGAGCACAGACTTTCCCAGAGGGCTATACTCTCATCGATGCTTATGAAAATTCGCCATAAGAGGGCTACAATTAATATCGCTATTAATGTTCGCCCATCCAATACGACTTTTTCAAAAAACCCTTTCATGCCCATCTTTTCTTGAAGACTCCACTACTATTACCCTTCTATAAAAGGTATATAAATAGATTTCGGTTTTTTCAGGTTTTAGGTTTTAGGGCTACTAATACCAGACAGCTAAGACCGTGGATATTTGCGCTTGCGGTGAAGGGTAGGGTGGGGAGCGGGGGGAGGCAGGGGGAAAGCAGGAGAAAGACGGGGTAAAGACGTGGTGAAAGGCATGCCACTGGCGGCATGTAGAAGGAAAAAAACGATAACTTTATATATCCCAGTGTACACATGTCTTTGTATAATGGTTACGATGAAGGTGCTCCTTAAAGTTAAAGTCACCAGGTTGTTAAGGGTGTTGAGGGGAAGGGAGGCTAACTAAAAGTTTATGCTTAGTGTCGAACATTTGCCTGTACTGGTAGTAGTAATATCCATGCTTTCGTCATTCACCATTTTGATTGCGGGCTGGCGGAACAAGAAATCTTGCTGTTTCATCTCCTTTGCAACCATTTTAATTCAATTTATCATGTCTCTTTCTATCCTGCATCATGTCACCACGGATGGACCCATCATATACTGGCTCGGCGGATGGAGTCCGCCCTGGGGCATAGAATATGTCGTAGATGGGTTGAATGCTTATGTATTGGTATTACTTCTATTCTTAGCTCTGGTCTGCGTCACGTATTCAAAGAGGAGCATAGAGCACGAACTACCTCGTCAAATTGTCTACTTTTACGCTCTTTTTCAACTCCTTATTACTGGTCTGTGTGGTATCGCAGTGACCGGTGATATATTCAACATGTATGTATTTATCGAGATAACGTCCTTATCCGCGTATGCGTTAATAGCATCGCGAGGAAAGATAGCGCTGAAGGCAAGTTTCACTTACCTCGTATTGGGCGCGATCGGCGCTTGTTTCTTCTTGCTTGGGATAGGTTTTCTGTACGCGATAACGGGTACGTTGAACATGCACGACCTCGCGCTCATATTGCCAAGTTATTATGAGAGCAGGGCAGTGCAAGCGGCGTTTGTATTCTTCACTGTTGGATTAAGCATAAAGATGGCGCTTTTCCCGCTTCATGTTTGGTTACCGGATGCGCATTCATTTGCACCGTCTGAGATAAGCGCATTGCTTT
>JAYEJE010000033.1:0-2883 GCA_034660415.1 Methanobacteriota archaeon
CGCGTTTGTTCTTGCATGCATTTATCTGAATACTGACCGCATCGCCGGAATGCGGGAGGTCTTCACCATATCTGGTAGGAACCAATTTTATTAAAAGCTTGCCGAAGAAGAGGATGAACGATGCTCCGGTAATGTCGACCGCAAAGTCCCGAACCCAGCCAATTTTAATCATTTTCCTTATAAATAACTCCAACTATAGCACCACTAATTAAATTAAGTACCAAAGCCTGTATTATCCAGTAAACAACTACAGTTGTTGCTATTGTCATATAAAATGGCATTGACGCCATTCCAGCGAGCGCTCCTACCAGCCACACAAGGATTCCATACATCATACCTTTCTTTACGCTCTCTCCTGGAATTCCTTTGTAGAGCAGCGCATACACCAATGCAAATATTATCGCTCTAAAAAGTCCTGTTAAATTCCCTCCGATTATATTTCCTGTACTCATCATTTCGACTGGATCTTTCCAGATATTTGGCGGCAGTGCATAGACCCAACTGAAAAGCCAACCACAGGTCAACAAACCGAATATTGTGCTTATTACCCATATAACAACACCGGAAATCAAGATTTTCTTCGTATTCATTCTTTTCACCTCTTTTTTAATATTTTAGACGGCGATATCACCCTAAACATCTATCGCAGGGTCTGAACTTTTAAATTCACGGATAGCGGCATTGTTTGTGAACTCCTTGTAGCTCTCGATGCATGTATGTTTTCCCTTCCCCCGTTCTCGAAATTCAGGACTGACGATCACCATGTCATGGTGGAAGTACTCCTCCAGTTCCTCCAGGCGGCATTCCACCCATACACTATTTATCTTCTTTAAGAGCTGTCGGATTTCCTCTCGGACGTTCTGTTCAATGTCGGAAGCCATCTGTCTTCTCCTCACAGTAGATTGCTTTTTCCACATGGACGTGGGTGATACTTAAAATTTTGCGGTGCTATTTTGTCTAACGGAATCGGGCTATACGACGTTGCGACCGTAGGGAGCAATGTCCTGAAGAGCGAGGGCGTAAGCCCACAGTGTATATGCTGTGTTATCTGCCGTTGCCTATTTTCGAACTTCCTTTATAACGAGGTGTTTCCGCATTTCATCAAGATTGGATGACCAATTTCCATCCCATGAAATCTCAAGAACATATGGCGACTTTGACGTAAAGTTGTCGGCAGAGGCAATTAGGCTAACACGCATAGCCTCGTTAGCTGAAATAAAACCCCGAAAATTATTTGGGCGGATATAGAGAGATAGCCAAAACTGGTTACTATTTTCGTCGAGAAAGCCGAGGTCGCATATATCATCTGTAGCAACATTTGGAAGCAACTCGTGAAAAGATTGAAACACCCAAGTTAGCTGAACTGGAGCTATCAAAGATTCCTGCACAAAAGATCCATCAGGTGCTTTTTTTGAGATGGCAGTACAGAGTATACGGACGCGTCTAGCTAGTGACCATTGGCGTTTATTCTCAATTTTTACGTGATAGTAGATTGTTCGCTGACCGTCTTGCCGAGTGGTGAGATCACCGCGAGCGTTGTGAAGCTTAAACTCTAATATAGGACCGGCCATCCAATTCCGAATCTTCTCACCCCAAATGGCAAGTATCGCAACCGCTACTGTACCAATAGCGATGAAGACTTGTATGATTAAATAAAAGGTCGAACTTTCCATTTTTCACCTCTTGGCAATTTCATATAACGTTTCGCGTGTATACGATGTTTTCACTGGAGCGATAGCGCAGGTGAAAATGTGGCGAAGCCCGGAGCGACCAACGGGAGAAGGGCGTATACACGCTGTTGTGCGATGGAGCGAGCCATTACTTCTCAGCAATAACCAGCATCTCAAAATCTTCTGTTGTGAGTTTATCATTTCTTGAAAAGGCTCCGAGTTTTGCTCCATAAATATCAATCTTTTTAAATTTGAGTGATTTTAATAGCCATGCAATTTCAGAAGGCACATAATATCCTTCATTACATTCCAATTCTTTCTTATTTCCAAAATCATCTTCTACTGTTGTAATATTGAAATCTCGAAAAGTCATTAAATCAAAAGTATTCTTACTATAGGTTGCATTTCCCTCTTCTGTTGTCGATGCACAAAATTCCTCAACTGAATGAAACAACGGGAATAATCCATTAAGTGTTGTAAAAATCAGCTTGCCGGCAGCCTTTAAAGAATTGGTTGCATTTCGGAGGATTTCATAATTCATTTCATCTGTTTCCATTAATGGAAACGCTCCTTCGCAGAACATTATTGCCAAATCATATTCACTCTTAAATGGCAATTTCCTTGCATCATGTTTCTGAAAATCGATTTGCAGGTTTTGCGCTTTTGCTTTTTCTTTTGCTCGCTTTAGAAGTGATTCTGACAAATCAATTCCTGTAACCTTGTAACCCCTTTTTGCTAATTCAATCGAATGTCTACCGGTACCACATCCAATATCAATTATTTTTAGCGACTTATTAAAACCAATTTCTTTTTCAATGAAATCACACTCGCCAATTGTGCCCTGTGTAAAGTTTTCATCATCGTACTTTTTACCATAGTTCTCAAATAAAGATTCATACCATTGTTTCATATTGATTTCTCCTTATCTTGGCTCGCTCTTTCGTCTAACTTCGTCATATCCGAACTCAAGTTCACATATACTCCCATTCTGTATTGATATCCGAAATAAACTTCGGATATACCCTCCTCTATAAGAACTTCACCTATCTTCATCCACTGCCTCCTGACTCAATATATAGTTTAACGGGCTCTTTACCTCCCTTGCGTTTACTTTTTGTCTACCACTGCATGCATTTATCTGAATACTGACCGCATCGCCGCATTCCGGCAGGCATTCACCATATCTGGTAGGAACCAATTTTATTAAAGGCTT